>VBKF01000118.1 GCA_005888095.1 Deltaproteobacteria bacterium
CGTGCTGACCATGAGCGACGTCGCCACGCGCGGCGTGCTGCCGATCCCGGGGAAGTAGGCGCGCCCGCGCGCGCTAGCGCCGCGTCGCGCGGCGTCTGCCGGGCGCTGTCCTCAGGCGCGTGGCCACCCGCGGGCAGCTGAACTCGCCCTGGGGCCTCGCGATGGCACCGGCCGCATTCGGGCGCTTCGGCGGCGATCTCCTGGTCGGGAACTTCGGCGACGGTCGGATCACGGCCTTCGAGCGCGAGCCGAACGGGAGCTTCCAGTCGCGCGGCCAGCTGCGAACTGCGGACGGCAGCGCGCTGACGATCGACGGCCTCTGGGCGCTGCAGTTCGGCAACGGAACGGCGAACAACGGGCCGACCGACACGCTCTTCTTCACCGCCGGCCCCGACGACGAGAATCACGGCCTCTTCGGGACGATCCGAGCGGGCGGATGAGAAGTCCTGACCCCTAGAGACGGAACGCGTGCCGCATGCTCCGCGCGCGGCGGGCCAGCCCGAGTCGTCGGACCCCGAGGAGCTGCTCGGTCGTTTTCAGCAGAGCGTAGTGGGTGAACGGCCGATCCGACGTCGCGCCGGGCGGCGTCGACGGGCTCACCACGATGGTCACGACGTGGCAGGATTCGTCGGCAGGGTTGGCCGCGCAGTCCTCGCCGACGCCACCGCCCGCGCCCTCGTCGAAGGTGATGAACACGGCCATGCGACCCGCCTGATAGGCGGCGCTGTTCAGGATCTTCGGCAGCTCGGTCGAGAGCCACATGTCGCCGTTCTGGATCGCGATGGGGTCCGGGCCGTCGTGCATGTCGTGAACGGTGTTGGGCGTGACGAAGGCGAAGGCCGGGAGCGTGTCGTTGTCGAGGTCGGTCTGCAGGTCGGTGTAGGGGACGTCGAAGGTGCTGCAGCCGGAGAGGCTCGTGAGATAGGGCGGCGGGTTGTGGCGCACGGCGTAGCCGACGAAGCCCGTCGTCTGGCAGTTCATGAGCATCGACTCCATGTAGCCCTTCCACGACGGCACCTGGGCGAAGATGCTGGCCGCGTCGGTGCTGCACGTCGCGCTCGGGCTGCAGTCGCCATCGAACTTGAGCAGGTCGGGGAGCGCGAGGCCGGTGACCGCGCCGATGTAGTTCGGAAGGCTCACGTGCGTGATGTTGCGGTAGTTGGTGGCGAGCCCGCAATCGGCGATGAGAGCGTTGATGTAGGGCGCGTCCGACGAGCCCACGATCTGGCCGAAGCTGTGGTTCTCCATCCAGATCCAGAGGACGTGCTGGTAGCGGCTGGGGTGGCTCCGGCGGAGGCCGCAGAAGGCGCCCATCGGCGACTGCGCCCGGGCAGGGGCGGGTGCGGCGAGCATGCAGGCGGCGAGGGCGAGCGCGGCGGCGAGCTTCGTCATGGCGACGGAGCCTCGCGCAGCCCGAGCGCCGTTGTCAAGAAGGAAAATGCCTACCGGCTCGCCGCCAATTGCTCCGCCCGATGCTCGGCTTCCCGCAGAACGCCGCCGAGTGCATCCCCGCAGAGCAACGAGAGCTCGGCCTTCGCGGTCGCCGCGGCGGCGAGCGTGACGGCCTTCTGCAGCGTCTTCGACGCCTTCCGCGCGAACGTCCTCGCCTTCTTCCCGTTGCTCGCGCCCGCGCCATGATCGGCCAGGCTCATCGCCTGCGTGATGCGACGCCGGACCGGGCGGGGCAGCGTTTCATCGGCGCACGGCTGGACGACACTTCTCAGCATGCAGCCCACGCCCTCGAAGCCGCTGTCGGGGCAAGGGGTCGTCGTGGTCGTGGTCGAAGAAGTGGTCGTTGTGGTCGTGGTCGTGCACCCGGCAAGGGCGGTGCCGACGCAGGCTCCGCTGCCGTCGCAGGTGTCATCGTCGGTGCAGCCGTTCCCGTCGTCGCAAGACGTGCCGCTCCCGTTGAACTGGCACGTCGTCGTACAGCAAGAGGTGAACGCGCCGTTCGCCGTTCCGTCATCGCACTGCTCGGGCGCTTGCACGATGCCGTCGCCGCAAACCTGTCCCAGGTAGCGCGCGACGGCGAAGTCGGTGTCGCTGCCGTTGTACGAGTAGCCCGCCGCGGCGAGCTTCCCGTCGGGTTGAAGGACGAGCGCATTGGCCTCGCCGAAGGCGCCCGGCACCGGCGTGATGACCTTCCCGCCCGTGCCGAAACTCCCATCGAGGTTCCCATCGGCGCTGTAGCGCACGAGGGCGAAGTCCTGCTCGCTGCCGTCGTTGGTGTAGCCGGCCGCCACGAGCTTCCCGTCGGGCTGGAGGACGAGCGCAAAGGCCTCGTTCTCCATGGTGACGATCTGGGTAGTCACCTTCCCGCCCGTGCCGAAGCTCGCATCCGGGCTGCCACTGGCGTTGTAGCGCACGAGGGCGAAGGCGGTGTTGCTCGCGCCGGACGTGTAACCTGCCGCCACGAGCTTCCCGTCGGGCTGCAGGACGAGCGCAAAGACCTCGTCGTCGATGCTCCCGATCGCCGTCGTGACCTTCCCTCCCGTGCCAAAGCCCGTATCCAGGCTGCCATCGGCGTTGTAGCGCACCAGGGCAACGGCGTTGTTGCTGCCCCTGTCCGAGTAGCCCGCGGCGACGAGCTTCCCGTCGGGCTGCCGGACGAGCGCAAAGACCTCGTCGTCGACGCTCCCGATCGCGGTCGTGACCTTCCCCCCCGTGCCGAAGCTCGTATCCAGGCTGCCGTTGGCGTTGTAGCGCACGAGGGCAACGGCGTTGTTGCTGCCCCTGTCCGAGTAGCCCGCGGCGACGAGCTTCCCATCGGGCTCGAGGACAAGCGCAAAGGCCTCGTCGTCGACGCTCCCGATCGGGGTCGTGACCTTCCCTCCCGTGCCGAAGCTCGCATCCAGGCTGCCACTGGCGTTGTAGCGCACGAGGGCGAACGTGGTCTTGCCGGCGCTGGATGCGTAGCCCGCCGCCACGAGCTTCCCATCCGGCTGAAGGACGAGCGCGGTGGCGCCGCTCCCGGTCCCGATCGCGGTGGTGACCTTCCCGCCGGTGCCGAAGCTCCCATCCAGGCTCCCGTCGGTGTTGTAGCGCACGAGGGCGAAAACGGTGTTGCTGGCGTTGTACGCGTGGCCCGCCGCCACGAGCTTCCCGTCGGGCTGAAGGACGAGCGCGCTGGCCACGTCGTAGCCGTTGAAGATCGGGGTGACGACCTGCCCGCCGGTGCCGAACGCCGGGTCCAGATCGCCCGTGTTCGCCCGAGCGGCCGGCGGCAGCGCCAGCGCGGCGGCCCACAACAACACCGAGAGCGTGTGTCGCATCATGCCCACGTTCGCACCATGGCAAACCGAGAGGGCGTCAATGGCAAGAACCGTACCCACACGGCGGTACCTCGGGGGCGCGGGACGCGCCCGACGCGCCCTGACACATCTGTGCCATCGTGAGTGACAGCGGCGCGTCGTCTTGACGCAGAAACCCCCCGCGCCATACTCCGCGCATGCCGAAGCTCGCCATGGCGTTGCCCGGCGCGGCGTGGCGCCATGCGGTCGGCGGCGTGCTCCTGCTCCCGGCGCTCTGTCTGGCGACCGACGTGCGGGTCGTGGCCGTCACGCCGGGCCGGAGCGCCGATGTCGTGATCGAGCGCGGCGCGCCGGTGACGATCGAGGTCGGCGAAACGGTCGAGGGGGTCAAGCTGCTGAGGGCGGACGCGCTTGGCGCGGTGCTGAGCGTCGACGGGATCACGAAGACGCTGCCGCTCGTGGGGGACCGGGCGTCCGTCGGGGATACCGCCACGAGCGGCAGCGTAACGCTGGTGGCCGACGCGCGCGGACAGTTCTTCACGAGCGGAACCGTGAACGGACGTTCCATGCACTTCGTCGTCGACACGGGGGCCACGTTGACGACGCTCTCTCGGGCGGATGCGCGGCGCATCGGCCTCGACTTTCGTCGGGGCACGCCGATTCGAACGACAACCGCCAACGGTGTCGCGAACGGATGGCGAATGTCGCTCGACTCGGTGCGCGTCGGCGACACGACGGTGCGCGACGTCGATGCGATCGTGGTCGACAACGACACTCTGCCGGTGGGACTGCTCGGCATGAGCTTCCTCGATCGCTTCGATATGCATCGGCAGGGCTCGACGCTGGTGCTGCGGCGTCGCCGCTGAGGGCGCACCGCGGGCGACGTCGACGGCATCCCGGGGCGCCGAGGGCGCCGTTCGCCGAGCGCCCGGGGGTGGCGCAACCGTGACGTCCGTCACCCAGCGATGCGGCAGGTGCCGCGGCGCTGCCGTCAGCGGTTCCTCGGCCGCCACGGAAATCCGGCCCCGGGCTACGGGCACGGGCATTGCTCGCTCCGCGTCGACTTCACCCGACCACCACGGAGGCCCGCATGCGCCCATCCCGCGTCTTCGCCGCCACGCTGCTCGCGCTCGCGCTGAGCACGATGTCTGCCCGGGCGGAGGATCCTCCGCCCACCGGCCCGTCGCCCTGCGTCCAGGAGTGCGCGACCGCCGCCAGGGCGGCGGCCGAGACGTGCCAGGCCGGAGGCGGGACGCTCGAGGCATGCAGGCAGGCCGCCGAGGCCCAATACCTGCAATGCACCGCGGGCTGCCCGTCGGCGCCGCCTCCGACCACCGGCGGCACGCCCTGTCTCGAGCAGTGCGGCGCGCAGGCACAGCAGGCCTTCCAGGCTTGCCGCGCGCAGGGCGGGACGGTCGACAGCTGCACCGAGACCGCCAAGGCGGGCTACCTCCAGTGCGCGTCCGCGAACTGCGCGAACCAGGCGCCGCCGACGTGCGAGGCGCGCTGCACCGCGCTGGCGGACGGGATGCAGCAACACTGCCTCGACGAAGGCAACGGCGCGGACAAGTGCGCCACGGTTCGCCAGTCCGCCCTCGACCGCTGCACACAGGAGCTGTGCAGCTCGACGGCGCAGACGTGCGAGGACCGATGCACCGACTTCTCCCGCGGCGTCTTCGCCGAGTGCATGAGCGCCGGCGGTACGTCGACGGATTGCGCGAACCAGGCGGCCGACGCCCGCGCGCACTGCATCAGCGAGCACTGCCAGCCCACCCCCGGGCCGACCTGCGAGGATCGCTGCCAGGCGCGCGCGAAGGCCGCGGCCGACGAGTGCGTCGCCGCGGGCCATCCCGCCGACGCATGCACGACGCTCGTGCAGCAGCTCCTCGCCCACTGCGTCGACGAGAACTGCGCCGAGCCCGCGCCCGACTGCCGCGACGACTGCGACGAGCACGCCGAGCAGCAGTTCGAGGCATGCGTGGCCGGCGGCGGGAGCGAGGAGGCATGCCGCCGTGCCGCCGACTCGGCCGAGGGCGCGTGCGTGATGCACTGCGGGGACGGCTCCTCCGAGCCCGACTGCCCCGCGCGGTGCGCGAGCGCGGCAGAGGACCTGAAGCAGCACTGCGTCGCGGAAGGGAACGACCCGGCGGAGTGCGCGGCCCGGGCCGCCGAGGCGGCCCGCCACTGCGTGGCCGAGAAGTGCGACGGCACGCCGGAGCCGCCCACGTGCCCCGCACTCTGCGAGCTGCACGCGCGCGCCGACTTCGGGCGCTGCGTCGCCGCCGGCGGATCAGCGGACGACTGCAAGTCGCAGGCGATGGACGAGTTCCACGGTTGCGTCGCGCTGCACTGCCAGCCGCCGCCTGCATGCGGGCAAGGGTGCGACGCGCGCGCCGCGCACGTCGAGCGCCGCTGCGTCCGGCACGGCGGCAGCGCGGAGGAGTGCGCCGCCGCCGCGGCCACCGTTCGCACGGCCTGCCAGGCCAAGTGCAGCCCGCCGCCACCCGACAGCTGCGATGTGGACTGCGAGCAGCGTGCGCAGGACGCCAAGGACAAGTGTACGGCCGACGGAACCGACCCTGCGCAGTGCGACTCGCTCGCGCAGGGCATGCTGGACCGGTGTCAGCAGGACTGCGGCACCGCCCCCGACCAGACCTGCAGCGAAGAATGCGAGCAGGCTGCGCAGAACCGGCACGACACCGTCCTGCACGCGACCAGCAACGAGACCAGGGCGACGCGCAAGGGCCAGCGTCTCTTCCGGCGCTGCAGCCGGACCTGCGACTAGCCCGGCGAGGCTCGACGATCGGTCTCACCGCAGCGGCGTCCAGGCGCTGCGATCTGCTGGATCGAGCCAGGCGCGCACCCGGACCTCGATCTGCTGCGTTGCCCCTGGATGATCCTCGCTCACGGCGAGCGCGAACGAGCAATCGAGCAGCTCGCGCACGCGGAGGAGCGCCTCGAAGTGCTCCCAGCTCAGGAGGTCGAACCTGTACGCGGCACAGAACCCGAGGAGCTCTTCGACGGGGAGTCCGAAGCGGCGCTGCCGGATGGCCACACTGACGAGGTCCCACTCTGCGGGACCCACTCCAGCAAGGTCGAAGTCGAGCAGCAGCGGTCCCCGGGCGGTGAGGACCACGTTGAGGGGGTCACCGTGCACCAGCCCGATGCCGAGCGCCGAGCGCAGGCGTGTGAGGGCCACGCGCGCTTCGTCGCAAGCGGTACTGAGGAGCGATACGTAGTCGCCGCGGGCCGTGACGCGGGAGGCGTAGAGCGCGAGGCGTTCCTCGACCCGGCCGACGGGATCCCAGAGCGAGACGAGTTCTGCGGGCAGCGGCAGCTCATGGAGCCGACGGAGGGTGTGCGCGAGCCACGCCCAGTCGAGATCGCCGCCGATATGCTCGACCAGGGGCCAGAAGGTGACTGGCCCGTGGCCGGTCGCGATCGGGCGTGTTCTGACCGCATCGGCCGGAGCCAAGACCGGCAATCCCGCTCGCGCGAGGTGACGCGCGATTCGGAGCTCCGCGTCCAGGCGCTCGGGCGAGTAGCCCGGACGGCCGACGCGGGCGACGAGCCCGGCAGCGGGCAGCGCGACCACAGCGCAGTGACCCAGCCGGAGGACCCGGGCGTCGCCGGGCGCAATCTCCAAGGCCGCGCAGGCCTCGCGCACGGCAGCCGCCGGCCAGGAGCCACGCGCCGCCCTCCCAGGCGCTCTCATGGCCGGAGCATGCGCTTCGACATTTCGAACATGCGGCGCGCCAGGAGGCGCCCGACCACCACATCACCTTGTACCAGGTGGGCACGATGATTAGCCAGAATCGCCGCGCCCGACACCAGGCCGAGCAAGGCCAGAAGATCGGCTCAGTATACGAAGTTGGCCCAGGGATGGTCGGCGCCGGGGATCCGACTGATGTCCCCGGCGTCCGCGACCTGCGCGATCGGGCCGTACGAGCTGCCGGCGGGGATGAGATAGGCGACGGTGCCCGAGGTCCCGCGCACGCAGTTGCGGACGATGAAGCAGCTGGGAGCCTTTTCGTCGACGACAACGCCGCTGGTGGCACCGACGATCTGGTTCCCGTCGATGAGCGCCTCCACCGCGCCGGCGAGCACGACGATACCCGTCTGCGCGTTCGCGATGTAGTTCTCCTCGACGCAGCACCGCGCTCCGCGGATGGTGATCGCGGCTCCCGGCACGTCGCCGATGTCGTTCTCGGAGACGACGCTCCCGGCGCCCACGTCGATGCCCCCCACCTTTACCAGGCGATTGCCGATCAGCACGCCCCGGTTCCTGATGGTGAAGCCCGGGCCGTCGTTCTCCATCGCGAAGTTATCCTCCATCACGGCGTCGCCCGGCGAGAAGAAGCACCCCCCGTTCCCGTTGAAGTTGGTGCATTCCTCGATGACGCCATGCTGACCGACGCTCACCAGCGAGCCGCGGCAGGCGCGCACGTCGCAGTCGAAGACCACCCCGCCGGCGCCCAGCGCGCACGTCCCTCGAGCAGCGGGGTCCGTGGTGGAGTCGCACGAGTCGAACCAGCACTCCTCCACCAGGCTGTCGGCGGCATTTACCAAGTCGATGCACGTGTTCTGCCATCCCTTGAACCCGGCGTCGTAGATCCCGATGCACCGCTGTGCCCGCGGCGATGTGATACACGCCAACGTCCCCGGCGCACCCAAGAACGTGAATCCGTCGCATTCGATCTCGACGTGGTCGGACTGGACCTCGATGGCGGCCTTCCCCGCCACTCCCGTGATGTTCCCGGTCAGGTAATACACGCCCGGCGCGGCGATGACGTACTGGGCCGTCGGCGACCCCGGCAGGCTCTCCACGGGGATACGCGCTTCACCGAATCCCTCGTCGGTGCGTGCGATCTTGTCGTACACGTCTTGCAACGACGTCCCGTTCGAGGCGGGGCGTGGCGGCGGAAGCGCGCGTGCAACACGGGCCAAGGCCGCGGCGCCGGTGAGGCCGAGGCCAGCGATCAGAAGACGGCGGTCGGGATTGCGTGCCATGATGGTCCCCCTTTGAGTCGGGCCACCCTACCGGGGCCCTGTGGGGAGTTGCAATGAAAAGTAGCCCTGCACGTTTATCCCCAGCGCACCGCACGGCAGCTTCTCCATGAGCCTCCGTACGTCTCGAAGTAGGGCGCGCCGCTCCGCCGCGGCGGACCGTCAGCCGAGGATCGGGTACGCCGCGAGGTAGTCCATCTCCACGAGCCGGGCGCCCGGCATGCGTGCGGCGAGCGCGTGACGGATGGGCGCGACGTCGGTCGGCCGCGTGAGCGGCGGCATCCAGTCGTCGTGGTGGCAGAGCACGACCGTCCGCGGGCGCAGCAGCTCGACCTCGGCGGCGATGAATTCCGCGAGCGTCCCCTGCACGGGCTCGCCGTCCACGTTGCCTCGGCCGACCGCCGCCAGGAGCGCCACGTCCGGGCGCAGGTCGCGCAGGATCCCGCTCCAGTGCCCCGACGTGTCCTTCCAGAGGATCGACCCGGCCGGCGTCTCGATCAGGTAGGCGAGCGAACCGCCCTCGCTGCGTGGGTGCCGATCGCTCGCCTGCATGTGCGCCGCCACCTCCTCGCCGAAGGCGCCGCCGTGCAGCATCTCGAAGCCGCGTTCCACGCGCGACACGCGCTCCTGGTGCGCGACGCCGAGATCGCCGAGGCAGGCCTCGTCCACCGTCGCCCCCATGTGCGCCCAGATGCAGGAGTGGAGGCTCGGATACACGCGGACCCGTATGCCGTCGCCCAGGTCGAGCGGCTCGCCGCCGGCGACGGCGATCAGCTGCTCCTCGGCGACGGCGTCGACGTCGTGCAGCAGCCGGACCGTCTCGTGCGAGCCGATCACGGTGGCGCCCGTCCGCGCCGCGATGCGCTCGGCGCCCCAGAGGTGATCGAAGTGGGAGTGGCCGACGAGCACGTAGTCGGCGCGCGCGACCTCCGCGGCGGTGAGTCCGACGGGCGGCGCGGCAG
The DNA here is from genome assembly GCA_005888095.1 of Deltaproteobacteria bacterium. GTDB lineage: Bacteria > Desulfobacterota > Binatia > DP-6 > DP-6 > DP-3. Next base: position 9,221 of record VBKF01000118.1, read on the forward strand.
GCACGCGGTCCATGTAGGCGTCGAGAAAGATCACCCGCTCGCCGACCGTCAGCCGGAAGGTCGCGACGCCCAGCCAGTCGAGGGTCACGCGCATGCGTCACGGGAACACGAGCCGCGTGCCACGCGCGCGCAGGTTGCCGGCGCGGGTGAACTCGAAGCTCCCGACGTCGACCTCGGCGTCGAACGCGCCGGGCGCCGCCCCGGCCAGGTTCAGGTTGTCCCCCCGCACGCGGAGCGTCACCTGCCGCCGGCCGCCGATCGAGAGACCGGTGATGCCGCCCGCCAGCGTGCCCGACGGGTCGCGGAAGCGCAGCATGGTCCCGGCGGCGTTCGGCACCAGCCGCGCGGCGGGCACGGTGGCCATGAAGAAGCTTCCGCCCGAGTTGCCGAGCTTGACGGTGACGTCGGCGCCGGGAAGCCCGAGCGCGGCCAGCGTCGACGGCATGAACGCCCTCAGCATCAAGCGGTCGCTGCCCGGTCCACGCCGCGTGAGGACGAGCCGCCGGAGATCGAACGCGGAGGTGCACGCGATCACATAGGTATGCGTCCCCGCCGCCACGTCGAGCAGGATGCCGCCCGGCACCGTCAGCGGGGGGCCTACCACCGTCCCGTCCCGCACGACGCGGCTGCAGGCCGGGAAGCCGCCGTCGAGCTCGAGGACCGCGTCCGTGTCGGCGTCGACGGCCAGCGTGAGTGCGTGGGCGGGGTCGAGACTCGCGCGAGCCATGTCGAGGCGTGCGGAAGCGAGGTTCCGGAGCGTCAGGTCGACGCGGTTCTCGGCCGGGATCGCGGGCGCCGCACCCCAGGTGCGGTTCGCCTCGGTGTAGGTGAACGGCGGCACCGAGCCTGCCGTCGTCCCCGGCGTGCTCGGCGGGTCGCCCATGCCGAAGGCGTGGCTCAGCGCATCGATCACGCCCTTGGCCGGCGTGCTGCCGCCCGCCGTGCTCTTCAGGCGCACCTCGGAGACCCAGTACGCGTGGTCGTGGACGAGGCCGCGGGAGGCGTCGTCGGAAGCCGGCACGGAGGCGAAGGTGACGTGCGGCGGGTTGCGGTCGACGGAGGCGGTATCCAGGAAGCCCGTCGAGAACGGATAGTTGTAGCCGTTGATCGCCTGCGCCAGGTGGTCCGACGGGCTGAAGACGAGAAAGCGAAAGCGGTAGCCGAGCTGGTCGAAGCCGCGGATGCCCTGCTCCGGTGCGCCCAGGTTCTGCGCCCGCGGTCCGGCAATGGGCACGAGTTCGTCCGAGCTGGCGGCCACGTTCAGGTACGGGATGTTGCGCGCGTTCTCGAGCCACAGGTTGGTGAGCGTCTCGATGCCGGCCGTCGGCGGGGCGGGCGGCACCCAGATGCCGTCGCCGGGCGGCCCCATCTGCGTGAAGGCCTTGCCAAAGAGATCCGGGTAGAGCGTCGGCAGGCGGTAGGTGCAGTAGCCGCCCATCGAGTAGCCGCTCGACGCCATGCGGTCCGCATCCAGGTTGAAGTGCGCGGCGACGTCGTTCCACATCTCGAAGGCGTCGTACTCCGCCTCGTGGATACACCAGCCGTCGGGCCCGCGGCCGAGCGCCGTCGCGACCAGGTTGCCGCGTGCCTCGCCGATCTGCTGCACGATCGTCGCGCCGTGGTACTGCCAGTAGTGCTCGCCGAGCGAGTGGAGATTGAGGGTCAGACCGGCGGGCGTGCCGGGGGAGTAGGTGCTCGGGATATAGAGCGAGTACGGCTGGAGCTGGCCATGGTACTGCGGGAACGTGCCGAAGTCGGGCTCCTGCGGGATGTCGCCACGGCCCTCCCCCAGGTCGAGGCGACTCGGGAAAAGGCGAATCTGGAGCCCGGTCGCGGGCACGGTGGACTCCGTGACCCCCATGTCGAGCTTGTCGAAGTCGATGTCATGGGCGAAGTCGGTCGGCGTCTTGTTGCGGATCGACACCGCCTGCTTGGTGTCGGGCGGGACGTCGCAGTGGATCGTGTCGGGCGGGTTCTGGCAGTGCATGACGGCCTCGCCGAAGCGGAAGGCGAGGTTGAAGATGCCGCACGGCGTGGGATCGAGCAGCCCCGCGCCGCCGGGCGTGGTGGCGCTCGCCGATTGCTGCGGCCGCAGCCATCCGCCCGTCATCGGATCGTAGAGCCCGGCGGCCACGGTCGCGCGCCACGTCCCGCTCGGGTTCGAGATCGTCCGCGGCACGATCACGGTGATCTGGTTCGCCTCGAGGTCGGTGATCAGGTCGGTGAGCGGCGTCGTGACCGGCAGGCCCACGACGGGGAAGCGGGTGTGCTCCGCACCCGTGCCCCACACCGTGATCGCCTCGTCGGTACCCGGGAACGGCGCGCCGGGGTCACGCGGCAGCGTCAGCGCGCCGGTGGCGGCGTTGTGGTCGGTGTCGAAGGCGATCACGACGATCGTGCTGTCGGCCTCGAGCAGCGTGTTGAGCGTGATGCGGTAGGCGACGGAGTCGGGGGCGACGGCGATGCGGAGCTCGACCAGGTCGGCGGCGTTGCCGCCGTACCGCACGGTGTTCGTCGGGTAGGTGATGTCGCCGACGCGCGGGCTGAGCCCGTTGGCGCCCTGCCCGTCCGTGTCGCTTCCGTAGTCGTCGTACAGGAAGTCCTGGTAGAGGTACTCCCCGGCGACGTACGCCTCCTGCCCCGAGACGAGCAGCGGCGGCGCCGTGAAGCGCGGGTTGCGATTCTCGAGCTGCGGCGCGGCAGGAGCCGGCGCATAGAGGACGTCGGGACCCGGCCGCGCACCGCTCGAGACGCTGGGCAGCGAGCCGGCGCGGGCCGCACCGGCGACCGCAAGCACGACGGCGCCGGCCCACAGGGCCCGCTGGCGATACACCCGCTTCTCTCGCATGGGTCCCCTCCTCGGCGGTGCCGTGCGGTATCGCGCGCCCTGTCTCGCGATCCATACCGGAAGGCCCGGGAACCGGGACGGAAAAAGCGGGGAAGAGTCCCTCCAAAAGAAGGGAGCCCGGCTAGCGACCCGTGAAGTGCGGCGCGCGTCGCTCCACGAACGAGGCGACGCCCTCGCGGAAGTCCTCGCTGCCGAAGGAGTCGACCATCTCGGCGTCGGCCACCCGGATCGACGCCTCGAGGTCGCCGAGCTGATCCGTCCAGAGCTGCCGCTTCATGATGCGGAGCGAGCGCGGCGAGCACTGGGTCGCGAGCTCGCGCGCATACTCCCGCACGTGCGCGAGCAGCGAGTCGTGCGGGACGACGCGGTTCACGAGCCCCATCGCGAGCGCTTCCTCGGCGGCGACCAGACGGCCGGAGAAGAGGAGATCGCACGCGTTCGCCATGCCGACCAGGCGCGGCAGGATCCAGGCACTGCCGTGCTCGGCGACCAGGCCGCGGCGCGGGAACAGGAAGCCGAGGCGCGCGCGATCGGAGGCGAAGCGGAGATCGTAGTACAGCATGTACGACACGCCGAGGCCGGCCGCGACACCGTTCACGGCGGCGATGATCGGCTTGGTGAGCCCGAGCGGGTAGCTGTACTCGCCGCGGAACACGGCGGGCAGCGAGGGGTCCGGCTCGACGCGCAGATCGTCGCCCACCGCCTCGACGCTGTGGCCGCGCTGCAATCCCTGGAGCATGTCCATGTCGGCGCCGGCGCAGTAGCCCTTCCCCGCCCCGGTGACGACGATCACGCGTACCGTCTCGTCGCGGTCGGCGCGGAAGGCGGCGTGGCGCACCTCGGCGCCGAGACGCATGGTCCACGCGTTCAGCGTCTCGGGGCGGTTGAGGGTGATCGTCGCGATCCCGTCCGCCACATCGTAGAGGATCTGCTGGTAGTCCATCGCGCCCTCAGCATAACACCGCTGTCTTCGCCGCGACCAGGCCGTGTAGAACCAGGCCGTCCGCGCTGCCCTTGCCCCGCCCGAGGGCGATGCCGGCGTCGCGCGAGACCACGCCGAGCCGGTGTCCCGAGAGGGGCCTCAGCAGCGCCTGCACCAGCTGGCGCTCGCACTGGAAGCACCGCACGCGCAGCTCGTCGCCGGCTCGCCGCGCGCGATCGAGGACGGGCGCTGGGAGCCGGCGGGACGACCCTTTCGGCGTCAGCGCAGAAGCCGCCGGGCCAGGACGTCCTGGATGTCGCGTCGGCCGTCGAGCACTGCGAGGATCCAAACGACCCGATCGCCCATCACGAGCCGCGGGGGCCTCGACTGGGCCTCCGCGGGACGGTAAGGATCGGTTTCGCGCCATGCTCCATTTCATCGGGCACACCCTCGAGGATTCCGCCGCCCGCGACGAGGCGCCGGCGGGCGTGACCGAGGCCGAGGCCCTCGACGCCTACTCGGCGATCGTGACGTCGGTGGCCGACCGGCTCGCCCCCTCGGTCACGAGCCTGCGCGTCGCGCAGCGCCTGCGCGGTGGACGGCGGGCGGAGGGAGCCGGCTCCGGCGTCATCATCACGCCCGACGGCTTCGCGCTGACGTCGGCGCACGTGATCCAGCGCGCCGACGGGGGCACCGCGTCCTTCGCCGACGGCCGCGAGTTTCCCTTCCAGGTGGTGGGCAGCGATCCGCTCTCCGACCTCGCGGTCATCCGCATCACCGCCTCGGACCTGGCGCCGGCCGAGCTCGGCGACGCCGACCGGCTGCGCGTCGGCCAGCTGGTGGTCGCGATCGGCAACCCGCTCGGCTTCGCCGGCTCGGTGACGACCGGGGTGGTGAGCGCGCTCGGCCGCTCGCTGCCGACGCGCGCCGGCTCGGCCGGCCGCATCGTCGAGAACGTCATCCAGACCGACGCGGCGCTCAACCCGGGGAACTCGGGCGGCGCGCTGGCCGACAGCCGCGGGAGGGTGGTCGGCATCAACACCGCGGTCGCGGGCATCGGGCTCGGCCTGGCCGTGCCCATCAACCGGACGACCGCGCGCATCCTCGCCGCGCTCATGCGGGAGGGCCGCTTCCGGCGCGCCTATCTCGGGATCGCCGGCGGCCGCCGGCCGCTGCCGCCGCGTCTGGCCCAGACGCTGCGGCGGCGCGCCGGCGTCGAGGTCGTCGAGGTGGTCGACGGGAGCCCCGCCGCCGGGGCCGGGCTCAGGCGGGGCGACGTGATCGTCGAGCTCGCCAGCGAGCCGGTCGAGGGCGTCGGCGACCTGCAGCGGCTGATGGCGGCGGAGCTGATCGGCCGGCCGGTCGCGGTGCGCGTCCTGCGCGGCGGGGAGACGGTCAACCTGAGCGTCACGCCGAGCGAGCTCGCGAGCTGAGGCGACGATGGCCGACGACGGCGTGGAGCTGCTGCGCAGCTACCTCGAGGCGGTCGTCCGGCGGGCCGAGCACCACCTGCTGCCGTTTCCCGACGTCACGGGCCACGTGCTCGTCGAGGTGATCCTGCGCCACGAGCGCGGCTCCCTCGCGTGTCGTGTGCCACCTCCGGGCAGCGAGCTGCCGATCGAGCTCGGCTTCAGGATGGACGGCTACGCCTACACGCTCGCATACACTCACGCGGGCGGCGGCCGCCTCGAGCTGCGTAACGACGAGGGCGCCGCGGTCTGCGCCTTCCGGAACTGCGAGACCTGGGCGTGGGTCAACGCGGCGTTCAACAAGCTCTAGCGGCCACGCCCGTCACGGCAGGTCGAAGACCAACGCCTCCGCGCCGTCGACGCCGCGCAGCGTGACCGACCGCTCTTCGCTCAGCGCCGCTCCGTCGCCCGCCGCGAGCCGCGCGCCGTTCACCTGCGCGGCGCCGCGTGCCATCTGGATCCAGGCGTGCCGGCCCGGTGCGAGGGCATGCACGACGTCTTCTCCGGGCGACAGGCGCGCGAGGTGGACGAGGACGTCCTGGTGGATCCTGACCGAGCCCTCGCGGCCGTCGCGTGACCCCACCAGGCGGAGTCCCGCCGCGGGCAACGAGCGCTGCTCGTAGCTCGGGGCGAGACCCGGCTGGTCCGGAAGGATCCACACCTGGAGGAAATGCACCGGCTCCGTGCCGGACGGATTGAACTCGCTGTGCGTGATCCCCGTGCCCGCCGTCATCCGCTGCACGTCGCCCGGCCGGATGACCGAGCCGCTGCCGAGGCTGTCCTTGTGCTCGAGCGCGCCCTCGAGGACGAAGGTGAGGATCTCCATGTCGCGGTGCGGGTGGGTGCCGAAGCCCTGCCCGGGATCGACCCGGTCCTCGTTGATGACCCGCAGCACGCGGAAGCCCATGTGCCGCGGGTCGTAGTAGCGGTCGAAGGAGAAGCTGTGGCGGCTGTCGAGCCAGGAGAGCCGGGTGTGGCCGCGTTCCTCGGCGGGGCGCAAGGCGATCATCGGTATCCTTCGCTCACGCCCCGGCCAGTGTGCGTCGCGTACGGCTTCTCATGCGGGCGGCAAGCGACTCAGCCCGCGTGCCTGTACCGTAGGCGCGCGTCAGTCGTCAAGAATAAAACCTGGTCTACCTGCTGTTGACCCTGCCGGTCCGGGCGAGCTATGGCCGCTTCCCGCCATGGACCGCCTGGTGACGTGGCTGATCGCCCACGGCGGCCGGGTGGTCGGCGGCGTCCTCCTGGTGTCGCTCGGCCTCGGCCTCGCGGCCGTCCGCCTGACGCTCGAGTTCCGCGAGGGCGACCTGCTGCCGCAGGGCCACCCGTTCATCGCCGTCCACAACCGCTACCACCGGAACTTCAGCGAGGCGAACGTCCTCGCGGTCATGGTCGAGGCGCGTAGCGGGACGATCTTCACGGCCCCGATCCTGGCCACGATCTTTCGCGCCACCGAGGCGGTCGACCGGCTCCCCGGGGTGAACCACGACCAGGTCACGTCGGTGGCGCACCGCATGACGCGCTGGGCGCGCGTGCGGCCGGGCGGCATGATCGCGAGCGAGCCGATCATGCTCCGCCCGCCGACGGGCGACGCGGAGGCGGCCGAGATCCGGCGCCTCGTCCTCCAGTCGTACGTCTTCGGCTCGATGGTCTCCATCGACGAGCACGCCGCGCTCATCCGCGCCGGCTTCGACGAGCGCCGCCTCGACTACCGCCGCCTGTTCGACGCCGTGAACGCGACGGTGCTGTCCCTCGCCGACGAGCGCGTGGCCGTCTACGTGAGCGGGCAACCGCGCCTGAATGGATGGATCCTGCGCCTGGAGAGCGAGGTGCTCGCCGCCTTCGCGGTCGCGATCGTCCTCACCTGGGTGCTGCTGTACGCCTACTTCCGCGACTGGCGAGGTGCGCTCCGGCCGACCATCTCCGGCGGTCTCGCGGCGCTCTGGGGATTCGGCCTCATGCGGCTCACGGGCTTCGCGCTGAACCCGTTGACCCTCGTCATCCCGTTCCTCATCACGGCGCGCGCCGTCAGCCACTCGGCCCAGATGCACGACCGCTACTACGAGGAGCTGGCGCGCGGCCAGCCGAAGGCGGGCGCGATCGGAAGCTCATTCGTCGGCCTCTTCGCGCCCACGATGGCCGGCATCCTGACCGACGCGCTCGGCGTGCTCGCGATCGGCATCGTCGCCATCCCGGCGCTCAGGCAGCTCGCCGTGACCGCGACGCTCTGGCTCCTCTCGCTGATCGTCACCGAGCTCCTCCTGAACCCGATCGTCTACAGCCGGCTCCGCGCGCCCGAGCCCCGGACCATCGGCGCCCGCGAGACGAGCTGGCTCGCGCGGGCGCTCGACCGGCTGGCCGACGGCGTCCTCGGGCCGCGCGGCCGCTGGGTGGCGCTCGGCAGCGGCGGCGCCGTGCTCGCCGTGGCCGTCGCGCTCCTGCCGGGCATGCAGATCGGCGATCCCGGCTCGGCGTCGCGTATCCTGGCCGCCGGAGCCGAGTACAACCGGAGCCACCGCGCCGTGCAGGACGCCTTCGGCGGCAGCGAGCCGTTCATGGTGGTGGCGGAGGGCGACGGCCGCGATGCGCTCCAGCGCGTGGGCGTCCTCCGCACCATCGAGAGCTTCCAGCGCTTCCTCGAGCGCACCCCGGTCGTCGGGGCGAGCTTCTCGCTCGTCGACATCCTGAAGAGCATGGGGCAGCTCTTCCACGAGCTCGAGCCGCGGTGGGCCGTCATCCCCGAGGAAGAGCGGGCCATCCGCACGATGTTCTTCACCTACTGGGGGTCCGTCTTCCCGAGCACGAGCACCCAGTACTTCACGCCCGACTTCGCGACCGCGCCCATCACCTTCTACTGCCGGGACCACACGGTGGAGCACGTGCGCGCGCTGGTCGCCGCCGCGCGCGAGTTCATCGCGACGCATCCCCTGCCGCACGTCCAGTTCCGCCTGGCAGGCGGCTTCATCGGCGTCATGGCCGCCATCTACGACGAGATCCTCCGCAGCCAGGCCCGCATGACCGCCGCCTCGTTCCTGGTGATCTTCCTGGTGCTCGTGCCGACCTACCGCTCGGTGACGGCGGCGGTGCTGCTCGTGGTTCCGCTCGCGCTCGCCAACGTCATCGTCAACGCCTACATGGCGGCGCGCGGCATCGGCCTCGACCTGAACACCTTGCCGGTCATCGGGGTCGGCGTCGGCTTCGGCGTCGACTACGGCATCTACATCCTGAGCCGCGTCGCCGAGGCGATGCGCGGCGGGACGTCGCTCGAGGGCGCCACGCACGAGGCGCTGCGCCACGCCGGGCGTACCGTCGCGTTCACCGCGCTCACGATGACCGCGGGCATGCTGTGCTTCACGGCGACGGCGCTTCGCTTCGTCGGCGAGATGGCCGCGCTCCTGGCGCTGTGGATGGTGAGTAGCGCGGCGACGGCGCTGGTGGTGCTGCCGGCGCTGCTGGTGGTGATCCGGCCGCGCTTTCTCGTCGCAGGACGCGACGAGGCCGGCCGGTGAGAGGTCAGCTCGCCGCGTTCTGCAGCGTCGTCGCGGCCTGGTTCCAGAGCGACGTGATGTTCGTGCCGACGAGCTGGACCGCCGCGATCACGGCGATGGTGATCACCGCGAGGGCGATGGCATACTCCGCGAGGTCCTGCCCGCGCTCATCGCGAATCAACTGCCTCGCGAATCTCATGTCAGCCCTCAACTCGCGGCATTCTGCAGCCCGGTCGCCGCTTGGTTCCAAAGCGTGGTGACGCGTGTGCCGACGAGCTGGACCGCCGCGATCACCGCGATCGTGATCACCGCGAGCGCGATCGCGTACTCCGCGAGGTCCTGCCCGCGTTCATCCCGAATCAACCGCCTGGCCAATGTCATGTCAGCCCCTTCCCGGGGTGCCCGCACTCGAGCGCCGGAGCGGCGCTCGTCCCCGGGGACCCGTGATCCAAGAGTGTAGGACCGTAGCAAGGTCGATGCCTCGGCGGAAAACGGGTCGCCCCGCCGCATCCCCCTTTAGATTGAAGGTTTCGCCTTCCCGCCGGGCACGGTGGACCGTTACAAACCTGACGGTTGCGACACATGCGCGGTCACGCCGGCAGAGGATGCCGGGTCGTGCGATCACGGTTGTCGGCGGATCCCTTTTCCACTAGCCTCCCCGCTCCCCGTCCGAAACCATGGTCCGGCCGACGCGCTCGTCATCGAATCACCGGCCGCGAGCCCAGAGGAGCGGGCGGCATCGGGAAAGAGCGGAGGCCGTTCGTCGTCCGAAGACCGTCGGCGGCGTGCTACCTGCGCTGGCCCTCGCGCTCCTCGTCGTCGCGGCCTACCTCCCAGCTCTGCACGCGGGCTTCATCTGGGACGACGACGCGTACGTCACGGCCAATGCGACGCTGCGGACGCTCGACGGGCTCCGGCGCATCTGGCTCGAGCCGGGCGCCGTCCCGCAGTACTACCCGCTCACCTTCACGAGCCTCTGGCTCGACCATCACCTCTGGGGAGTCCAACCTCTCGGCTATCACCTCGTCAACGTGCTCCTGCACGGCGCCAATGTGATCCTCGTCTGGGTGATTGGGCGGCGGCTCGCGCTGCCCGGCGCGTGGCTCGCGGCGGCGGTGTTCGCCGTCCATCCGGTGCACGTCGAGTCGGTCGCCTGGGTCACGGAGCGGAAGAACGTGCTCTCGGGCGCGCTCTACCTCGCCGCCTTCCTCGCCTACCTGCGCGCCGCCGGCGGCGCGCGCGCGGCCTATGGCCTGGCCCTCGGCCTCTTCGCCGGCGCGCTCCTGGCGAAGACGGTCACCTGCACGCTGCCGGTCGTGCTCCTCCTCGTCCTCTGGTGGAGGCGAGGCCGCGTCGACATCACGCCCCTCATCCCCTTCTTCGTGCTCGGAGCGGCCTCGGGGCTCGTGACCGCCTGGATGGAGGCGCACCACGTCGGCGCGACGGGGGCGCTATGGAGGCTGTCGCTCCTCGACCGCTGTCTGATCGCCGGCCGCGCGCTCTGGTTCTATGCCGGCAAGCTCCTCTGGCCACATCCGCTCGCCTTCATCTACGCGCGCTGGCACGTCGACGCCGCGGTCTGGTGGCAGTACCTGTTCCCCCTCGCGGCGGCCGCGACCGTGGCGGCTCTCCACCTCGCACGAGGGCGGATCGGGAGCGGGCCGCTGGTCGCCGTGCTCTGCTACGTCGCGACCCTCGCGCCCGCGCTCGGGTTCGTCAACGTCTACCCGATGCGCTACTCGTTCGTCGCCGACCACTTCCAGTACCTGGCGAGCCTGCCGCTCATCGCCCTCGCCGCGGCCGGCGCGACGCGCCTTCCCCGGCCGCAGGTGATCGGGGCGGGCGTGCTCTTGGTGCTCGGCGCGCTCGCGTGGCGGCAGGGCCTCGTCTATCGCGACGCGGAGACCGTCTGGCGCGACACGCTCGCCAAGGATCCCGACTCCTCCATGGCGCACATCAACCTGGGCATGCTGCTCTCCGACGACGGGCGCGTCCCGGAGGCGATCGTACACTTCCGGGAGGCGCTGCGCATCGACCCGGAGGACGGCGAGGCGCACGACGACCTCGGCAACGCGCTCGCGTCCGAGGGCAAGCTCGACGAGGCGATCGCCGAGTACGGCGCCGCGCTCGGCATGAAGGGCGACCACGCCCTCGTACACAACAACCTCGGCAATGCGCTCGCCGCCTCCGGGCGGCTCGAGGACGCCGCCGCCCACTATCGCGAGGCGATCCGCGAGAAGCCCGGCTACGCCGATCCGCACAGCAACCTCGGCAACGTGCTCGCCGCGACGGAGCGCCTCGCCGACGCCACCGCCGAGTACGAGGCGGCGCTCCGACTCGACCCGGGCTACGCCGATGCGCACGCCAACCTCGCCGCCGTCCTCGCCGCCCAGGGCGATCTCGACGGGGCGATCGCCCACTACCAGGCGCTGCTCGCCGCGAGGCCGCGCTCGGCGCAGGCGCACTACGACCTGGCGACGGCGCTCGCGGCGCGCGCGCGGCAGACCGAGGCGACCGCACACTACCGCGAGGCGCTGCGCCTGCGTCCGGACTGGCCAGAGGCGCTCGACGGTCTCGCGGCGAGCTACGCGGCGGACGGGCAATGGGAGGCCGCCGTCGCGACCGCCGAGCGCGCCGTCCGAACGGCCACCGCCGCGGGCGAGACCGACGTCGCGGGTGCGATCCGGGAGCGGCTCGCACGCTACCGTGCGCGCGGCGCGGAGCGATAGCCCGATCGCGTTGCCCGTCGCTCGGGCAGACGCGCCCCGTCACGGAGTCACGGCGCCCTGAGCCGTCTTCACCAGCCGTTTCCGGCCGGACGGGCGGTCTAGGGGAATTCCCTAGTATCCATTGGCGGAATCACCAATTGCGGAATTCCCTACAGTCCGCGCATAGCGCACAGCGGGAGCCACCGGTGCAATCAGGGAGAACCCGCAAATGACTCGTTCCCGCGACGCTGAAATCGCCCGGCGCAACCGCCAAGAGTTGATAACGGCCAAGCTCAGCAGGCGCGACCTGATCAAGCTCGGGCTGCTGACGAGCAGCGGCCTCCTGGTCGCGAAGCGGGGGTTGAGCGCGCGCACGGCGCGAGCGGATGGTGGGATGCGGAGTCCACCGACGACGCCGTTCGTGGTTCCGCTTTCCATCCCCCCCATTGCGGAGGCGATGTCCTCCTTGACGCCGGCGCCCCAGGCGGCGCCGAACACGGCCGCGGGCGAGGCCCGCCAAGCCACCCATCAGCGCTGGGACGAGTTCCTGCCAAGGGAATTCTACGAGATTCACGAGCGGGAGGCCCCGCACAGCTTCCACCCGGAGCTGCCCGTCAACACCATCTGGGGTTACGACGGCACCTTCCCCGGGCCCACCTACCAGGGAAGGTACGGGCAGCCGGTCCTGGTGCGCATGCACAACGACCTGCCGGCGGATCACGTCGGTTTCGGCATTCCTCAGACGTCGACCCACCTGCACAACGGCCATACTCCATCCGAGAGCGACGGCTTCCCGGCCGACTTCTTCGATTCGGGGCTCTTCTACGACCAGCACTATCCGAACGTCTGCGCCGGCTTCGACGCGTTTCCCCCGGCCGGCGACGCGCGCGAGACGATGAACACGCTCTGGTACCACGACCACCGTTTCGATTTCACGGCGCAGAACGTCTACAAGGGACTCGCCGGCTTCTACCTGCTCTTCGACGAGCGAGACTCGGGCGACGAGAACGACCCGAACCCCCTCGCCTTTCGACTCCCGAGTGGAGAGTTCGACGTCCCGCTGCTGTTCGCCGACAAGGTGTTCGACGCCGACGGGCAGGTCTTCTTCGACTTCTTCAACCTCGACGGCATCCTCGGCGACAAGTTCATGGTGAACGGCAAGATCCAGCCGTTCTTCAAGGTCGCCCGGCGGAAATACCGCTTCCGTCTGCTGAACAGCGGGCCGTCGCGCTTCTACGAGTTCTTCCTCAGCAACGGCCAGCCGTTCGTGCAGATCTCGAATGACGGAAACCTCCTGCCCCAACCGCTGCCACGCACCAGCTTCCGGCTGGGCGTCGCCGAGCGCGTCGACGTCATCATCGACTTCACCAACCTGCGCATCGGCGACCGCATCTTCCTCGAGAACCGCCTCGAGCAGACGACCGGCCGCGGCCCGACGGGGAAGATCCTCCCGCAGTCGAGCGCCACGCAGCTCCTCCGGTTCGACGTCGACCGCGACCCGCCCGAGTCGGACCGCAGCCGCATACCGGCTCGGCTGCGCGAGCTGCCGCCGATCGACATGCGGGAGGTGGTCGCGACGAGGACGTGGCGATTCGAGCGGAAGAACGGCGCCTGGGCGATCAACGGCAAGTTCTTCAACGTGAACGAGGTCCGTGCGACGCCGCGGAAGGGCACGGCCGAGGTCTGGGTCCTGCAGAACAACTCCGGCGACTGGCAGCACCCGATCCACATCCATTTCGAGGAGTTCCGCATCCTCTCGCGCAACGGCGTCTCGCCGCCGCCCGACGAGGTGGCCCGGAAGGACGTCGTGAGGCTGCAGGGCAACGAAGAGATCAGGCTCTTCATGCGCTTCAGGGACTTCCACGGGCGGTATCCCATGCACTGCCACAACGTCGTGCACGAGGACCATGCCATGATGCTCAGGTGGGACATCGTGCCATGAGGACAGCATGAACCGGAGAACGTTCCTCGCCGCCGGAGCCATGTCCGCGATCGGCTGCGCCGCCCTCAGGGGCGGCCCGGGAGCCCGCCAGGCCGTCGAGCGGCGGAGCCGCCTCCCGAACGTCCCACTGCAAACCCACGAGGGAAAGACGGTCCGGTTCTACGACGACCTGGTACGGGGGCGGATCGTGACCGTGAATTTCATGTACGCGCGATGCCAGAACATCTGTCCCGGGATGACCAGCAACCTCGCCATGGTTCAACGCGCCCTCGGCGAGCGCGTCGGCCGGGACATCTTCATGTACTCGATCACGCTGAAGCCGGAGGAGGACACGCCCGCGGTGCTGAGGAGCTACGCCGCCGCCTACGGCGTGAAGCCGGGGTGGCTGTTCCTCACGGGACAGCCCGACGATGTCGAGACGCTCCGCCGGCGGCTCGGCTTCGTCGACCCGGACCCCGCCCTCGATGCAGACACGTCGCAGCACATCGGCGTGGTCCTGTACGGGAACGACGCGCTCGAGCGGTGGGCGGCGTGCCCGGCGCTGACCGATCCCGAGGAGATGGCGAAGTACATCCGGTGGATGGAGGGGCGGAAGCGGCCGGCGTGAGGGCTGAACGGCGGGTCTGTCAGCTCACTCGATCGGCACGCGCCCGCCGATGCCGACCATGCGCAGCCGGCCGGACGGCTCGCGCAGCTCCACACCCTCGGCGCCGATGCGGGTGGCGCGCCGGTCGCCCAGCTGAGCCCCTTCGGTCAGCGTGATCGTCTCGGTGGGCGTGCGGAACATCGCCTGGCGGACGTCGCCGAGGAGGCTGACTCCCTCCAGCGTCGCGGTGGTCGGGGCCGGCGCGAGGACGGAGGATGCTGCCGGAGTTGACACCGGGGCCGCGGCGCCTGGCTGAGCGTCTGGCACGGGCATCGCCGCGGACGCGGCGACCACCGCAGCCGATCGGATCCGCCCGTCGTCCGCGGGCGACGGCGCCGATGGCGGACGCCTCATCGGGATCCCGATCAGCACCGCGGCACCCAGGGCAGCGGCCGCCACGCTCGCCTTGCGCAGCCAGGTCTTCGGTGACGGCGCCACGTGCTCGCGCCGGTCGAGCGCGACGCGCAGGCTCAGCGCGGCCTCCCACCGCGGACGCTCCGCACGGGTCGACGCGACCCACGCATCGGGCGCGGCCGGACCGAGGACGGTCAGCGCGGGGCTCGAGGCGGAGTGCATCGACGAGCCGATCAATCCCAACGACTGCGGGCCCAACAACGGCGGGATTTGCGACGCCAGCGCGGGGAGGCTCGCCGTCGGAGCCGGCGCTCGAAGCACGAGTTCCCGGCGAGGCCGGTAGCGAACGCGGCGCTCCTCGGCAAAGGCGAGGATGATCTTGACCGCCAGACGGTTCGGCTGCGCCCGACCCGACTCCCACCGGGAGATCGTGGAGGGCGCCCACCCGAGCGCGCGGCCGAACTCCGCCCGCGTCATGCCCAGGGCCTGGCGGATGGCGCGGATCATCTCGTGCGGTTGGCCGCCCACGAGGTGCCGAATGGAGCAACCCCTATGCCCGGCGCGCAGGTGTCGCTACGGCTCGAAATCGCTGCTGGCGGACGCCGAAGCGGTCAGGAAAATGTCAGGCGTTCGTTCAGGAATGAACGAACCTGTCTACCACCAGGACCAGAATTCGACCCTGAGGTAGCGTGCCAGGCGCCGTGTGATGAGGTCGAATGGCCGACGTCTGCCCGCGGAGATCTTGGCGTTTCCCGTCATCTCCGGCTTCAGGAGCAGCGACGGATTCTCGAGCCGCGTCACGACCAGGATCGTTCTCCCCCACTCCCCTTCATCGGGTCGCGTCGCAACCGGAGCCACGGAGGTGACCTCCCCATCGAACCTCATCTCGGGATAGGCCCTCGCCTTCAGCACCACTCGCTGTCCCACCCGAACGTCGGCTATCTCCTTCTCGGAGATCGCGATCTCGGCCCTCACCCGTCGCAGCTCGTGCACGCTGGCGACGAGATCTCCGCGGCTCACATGGCGCCCGATCTTTTCTTTCAGCCTGGGCGTCGTGATCACTCCCCCGCGCGGGCTCACCACGGTGAGCAGCCCGAGCTGCTCCTCCACGTGGGCACGCTCGGCCTGCAGGCGGGCGACCTCGGCCTGGAGGGCTTCCCTCTCCTCGGGGCGGCTGCCCGCGAGGAGGAGCCTGAGCCGCCCCCGCACCTCGTCCAGCTCCTTGGCCCTGACCGCCACTTCTTCCCGCGCCTCGTCGAACTCCTTCCTGGAGACGAGGTTGGGATCCATCTCGAGCATCGTCAGGTGCTTGCGTCCGTACCGGAGCCTCTCCTCCGCCCTCAGCACGGCGGCCTGCGCCACGTCGATCTCCTCCGGCCTGGGACCCGCCTGCGCCATCCGGAGCCTCGCCTGCTTCTCGTCGATCTCGGCCGCGATCTTGCGAAGCTCGGCACGCGTGTCGCGGTCGGACAGACGCGCGATCACGTCGCCCTGCTCGACGACCTGCCCCTCGTCCACCGGTATCTGCTCGATGACCCCGTCGACCTCGGCTCTCACGTCCGCATTCTCGACGGGCAGGATCCTGAACTCCCCCGAGACCCTGAGCTCCATACTCGCGAACAGGAGCACGGCCACGAGAGCCGCCAGCACCACGGCGTACCGTGCCGCCCGCCTCGCCGATGTCCGCATCGGCCGCCCCCGCCCGGGGACGGCCCGGAGTCCGGCGAGCCCCCTGGCCAGGGGCTTGCGGAACATGCCCACAACTGCGGCGGCGAACAGGAAGAGTCCCCAGGCCTGGTAGCGGGAGACCAGCAGGCTCCCGACGCTCGACATGACGATGCCGAGAAGCGCGCTCGAGTAGGTCGCCGCGAGGACGCCGTACGTGAGGTATATCCGCCGTTCGCGGGGGGCAATGTCGTTCGCTCGCTCGACCGTCGCCGCCCAGAGCGCCCGCACCCGGGTGCCGAGATAGCCGAGAGCTCTCTGCCTCAGATTCGGCACCTCGAGATAGTCGCTCAGGAGGTAGTAGCCATCCAGCTTGATCAGCGGGTTCAGGTTGAAGCACGTCCTAACCAGGGAGCTGACCATCACGACCAGCGCAACGTAGTGGAGTCCACCGGGATCGGTCACGCGCCACACCACCGTGGCCACCGCCCAGAGACACATCTCGAAGTAGGCGCCGGCGAAGGTCACCCAGAGCCGGCTCGACTTCCGCGGGAAGAGCCAGGCGTCGCTCACGTTGCAGTAGAGCGCGGGCTGCAAGTAGAGGAGGAGGAAGCCGATCTCGTGGACCTTCCCGCCGAAACGCTTGCAGGCGAGTCCGTGCGCGAACTCGTGGGCTGCCGTGACCGTCACAACCGCGAGCCACGCCAGGATCAGCGCCTGGAACCGGTACAGCCGCGACATGTCCCGCCCGATCTCTCCGCTGCTCGCGATGCTGATGCCCGTCGCCAGGAGGATGAGTCCCGCAGAACACGCCAGGAAATGCGGCGTGAAGAAGAACCCGAGCTTGCCGACCAGGCGATCGAGGAGGCGGTCGGGGTCGAACGCTCTCAATCTCAGGTAGAAGAGGCTGCCACGAACCCTCCCCGACCGCGGCACTGGGGTGGCGGTTTCACCGGTATCGAGCAGGCCGAGTCGGAGCAGCTTCTCGACGAACTGCTCGAGGGAGTCTGACGGGATGGTAGCCGAGAATCGCTGCTCGACGTTGCGTCGCGCCAGATCGAGCGGCGTTCTCCCGTCCAGCTGCTCGGCCAGCCGGAACTCGGGCTCCCGGAGCCGAAAGAACCGGGCGCTAATGGGATCCTTGACGACGAAGATCGCCTCGCCGGCTGTCTCCTGCCGGCTCACGACGAGGCCACTCCTGAGCTTCAAGTGCTCCGACGGCATACGACACGAGGAGGCCCCGTGCGCGCGAGGCCATAACGCCGTCGCGATGCACCGGTCAAGGGAGTTGCAAGGCGGCTTTATTGCAGATGCTATAGCAGGCTACCCGGCAGGGAGCGCGGACGGACGAGCTTTCGCCCGCGGCGTGGCGCACGCTCCGGGCAGCGCACGGGCGGTGCGGCTCGTCTACGCCCCGAGCGGCAGGTGTCTACGCCTTTCCCGGCTCAGAGGTTCGGGCACTTCGTCAGGCAGGCGACAAAGGCGCTGCGGCAGTCCACGGTCGCGGGGTTTGCACATCCCACCACGCACGCGTCGTAGGCCGCCCGAGCGGCGGTGAGGCACGCCTGGTCCGCGCCGCCGCACCGTGCCCCGGCGTCAACCCACTGGTTTTGGCAGCCCTTCACGCACGTGCTGCGGCTGCTCGAACCGCCGGTCTTGCTCGTGCACTTCGTCTTCTTCGCCAGACAGCTAGCCGCGCACGTCACGCCCTTGCCCGGAGCGAAGCAGCTGGCGAACGCCGTCTCGTACTCGGCCTCGCACTCGAGGGCGCTCGCGGAGACGAGACAGATCTTCTTGTCGGCGGTCGCCTGCTTGATGCACGCGCCGGTGCTCGGGCTGAACGCGGGCACCAGGGTCGTCGTCGTGGTCGACGACGCGACGGTGGTCGTGGTCCTGGGAAGAGTCGGCGCCGTGCTCGTGGTGGTGGTCGTGATGGGGCTCGGCGCCGTGGTCGTGGTCGTGGGCCGGCTCGGTCTCGTCGTCGTCGTGGTGCTCGGCCGGCTCGGTCTCGTCGTCGTCGTGGTCGTCGGGCGGCTCGGTCTCGTCGTCGTCGTGGTGGTGGAGCTGCTCGGTGGGTCACCGAGCGTGGTCGTCGTGGTGCTCGGCTCTCCGAGCGTCGTCGTGGTGGATGTGGGACGCGGGCGCGTGGTCGTCGTAGTCGTGGTCGTGGGACGCGGGCGCGTGGTCGTCGTCGTGCGCTGGGGTGTCGTGCACGCGACCACGCACGCGTCATACTTCGCCCGCGCGACGTCGAGGCATGCCTGGTCGCGGCCCACACATTGGCCGCCGTCGGCGATCCACTGGTTCTGACAGGTGCTGACGCATGAATGGCCCGAGGATGCGGCCACGTCGAAGCTGGCGAGCGCGACCGCCACCATGGCGAGTGCGCCCGCAGGGAGCATTCGGAGCCATACCCATCTCGCTGCGGCCTTCGTCATGTCGTTCGAGTGCGTCGCCATGAGGGTTCACCGGCTGAGCAAGAGAGGTGCCCCCGAAAGGCGCGTGAATGCTTCGTGGACCCGCGCCGCCGCCGCCGGCTGCGCTGCACCGTTGCAACACGATGCAATCGAGCACTGGCGCGGATGCGCGCTGCCGAAGAGCGGCGGTGGGCAGCTCTAGGATTGCCGGGGGTCCGCAAGTACAATCCGGCCGGGAGTCGCCCACCGATGACCTACTGCGTCGCGATCCAGGTGAACGACGGCCTCGTCTTCGCCTCCGACACGCGCACCAGCGCGGGCGTCGACGACGTGCGCACGTACAGCAAGATGCACGTGTTCGAGTTCCCGGGGGAGCGGTCGCTGGTGGTGCTGTCGGCCGGGAACCTGGCCACCACGCACGCGATCCTCGCGCAGACCAGGCGCGACCTCGAGAACCCGGGCGCGCCGCTCTCGTTGCGCACCGCACGCTGCATGTACGACGCCGCGGAGTACCTCGGCGGCGTGTCCACGCGCGCGCAGACGGACACCGCCGTGCAGGGCCAGTACGGGGGGGTCGACCTGCGCGTGACGCTCATCCTGGGCGGGCAGATCCGCGGCGAACCACCCGCGCTCTATCTGATATACCCCGAGGGCAACTGCATCTGGTGCTCGCCGGAGACCCCGTACCTGCAGCTCGGCGAGAGCAAGTACGGGAAGCCCATCCTCGACCGCATCATCCGGCCGGAGGTGCCGCTGGAGGACGCGGCGCGCTGCGCGCTCGTGTCGCTCGACTCGACGATCAAGAGCAATCTCTCGGTCGGTCCGCCGCTCGACCTCGCGATCCTCCGCCGCGACACGTTCAGCATCGCGCAGAAGCTGCGGCTGGAGCCGGACACCGGCTACTACGCGAAGCTGAGAGAGGCGTGGGGCCGGAAGATCGCCGACGCGCTCCGCAGCCTTCCCAAGTTCGACTGGGAGCTGCCGCCCAGGTAGGGACCGCCCGCGGTCAACCGCGGAAGAACGCGACGCACAGGGCTTCGTTCAGGCGGTCGAGGCCCTTCTGGATCTCGTCCATGAGCTCCTTGAGGCTCGACTCCACGAGCCCGTCGAGATCCACGTCCTGGACCATCAGCAGCGTGCGTTCAAGCTCCTGCTCCACCTCGGCATGGGACGGCAGGCGGGGCAACGTGGCCCGGATGCGCAGGAGGCAGCAGGCCACCGACCGAGGGAACTCGCGGTTCTGGAGCAGGAAGCGCGTGACGGGCGCCGCGGCGACGCGGCTCCGCACGTGCCGCCGGTAGGTCTGGTCGGCCGTCAAGGACCGCAGCACGCTCATCCACTCCACGGCCTCGAACGATCCCGCATCCTCGGCGCGGATCACGCGGGTGGACCGGGCGTCGAGGATGCGCGTGGTCATGTCCGCCTGCTCGAGGTTGGCGCCCATGCCGAGGAAGTGGAAGCCCACGTCGTGGTTCATGTTGAAGGCAAGGAGACCGTGGATGCCGAGCGCGCCGTCCTGGACACTTTCGAGGAGCACGTGCCGGCGTGCGCGCCCCAGCGAGCGCTCGCCCTTGTCCTGCACGTAGAAGTAGAGGTCGTTCACCCGCTCCCACACCTCCCCGGGCATGTAGTCGCGTGTGGTCCGCAGTGATTCGCGCGCGCGGTGGAGCGAGCACAGGATCGAGCCCGGATTGCGCTCGTCGACGGAGAGGAAGCGGACGACGCTGTCTTCCCCGTTGGCATCATAGAGCTGCGCGAAGAGCGCGCGGGCGCCGACCAAGTCGACGAGCGGCTCCCAGCCGAGCTCCACGCGCCGCGGCAGGTCCATCGAGAGGATGGTGTTGACGTTGATGAGCCGGGCGGTGTTCTCCGCCCGCTGCAGGTAGCGACCGAACCAGTAGAGGTTGTCGGCCAGCCGCGAGAGCATTCAGGCTGCGTCCTCGACGTCGACCACCCAGGTGTCCTTGCTGCCCCCGCCCTGCGAGCTGTTGACCACCAGCGAGCCCTTGACCAGCGCCACGCGCGTGAGCCCGCCGGTGGTCACGTACGGGTCGTCGCGCGACAGGATGAAGGGCCGGAGATCGAGGTGGCGGGGCTCCAGCCCGTCGTCGGTGAGGGTCGGCGCGGTCGACAGGATGATCACGGGCTGCGCCATGTAGTTGCGCGGGTCGGCCTGGATCAGCTCCCGGAACTTCTCGCGCTCGGCCCGGGCGGACTTGGGGCCGATCAGCATGCCGTAGCCGCCCGATTCGTTCGCGGGCTTCACCACGAGCTCGCCCAGGTGGGCCAGCACGTGCGCGCGATCCTTCTCCCGGTAGCAGAGGTAGCTCGGCACGTTCGGCAGGATCGGATCCTGATCGAGGTAGTAGCGGATCATCTCCGGCACGAAGGCATAGACCACCTTGTCGTCCGCCACCCCGGCACCCGGCGCGTTGGCGAGCGCCACGTTGCCCCGCGTCCACGCGCGCATGAGGCCGGCCACGCCGACCATCGACTCGGCGCGGAAGGTCTCCGGGTCGAGGAACAGGTCGTCGATGCGCCGGTAGATCACGTCGACCCGCTTGGGGCCGTAGATCGTGCGCATGTAGCAGCAGTCGTCGTCGCCGACGAAGAGGTCGGAGCCCTCCACCAGCTCCACGCCCATCTGCCGCGCGAGGTACGCGTGCTCGAAGTAGGCCGAGTTGTAGACGCCCGGCGTGAGCACCACCACCAGCGGGGCGTCGCCCGGCCGCGGCGAGAGGCCGGCCAGCGTCTCGTAGAGCTGCGCCGGATAGTCGTCGACCGGCAGGATCGTCGTGGTCTCGAAGAGCTCCGGGAAGACGCGCTTGGTCACCATCCGGTTCTCGATCATGTACGAGACGCCCGACGGCACGCGCAGGTTGTCCTCCAGGACGTACAGCGTGCCGTCGCGGTCGCGGATGAGGTCCGAGCCGCAGACGTGCGCCCACACACCGCCCTTCGGCTTCACGCCCTGACACTGCGGCCGGAAGTTCTTCGAATCGGCCAGCAGCGCTTTCGGGAACACGCGGTCCTTGACGATCTTCTGGTCGGCGTAGAGGTCCTGGATGAAGCAGTTGAGCGCCGTCACACGTTGCTTCAGGCCCGCCTGCGTGCGCTCCCACTCGGTGCGCGAGATCACCCGCGGCAGGATGTCGAAGGGCCAGGCGCGGTCCACGTTGCGACCGTCGGAGTAGACCGTGAAGGTGATGCCCATGGCCTTGATCGTCAGCTCGGAGGCGAGCCGCCGCGCGGCGAGCTCGGCTGTGGAGAGGCCGCTCAGGTACTCGACCAGCGGGCGCGCCGCCGTCCGCGGCTCGCCCGCCGCCTCCAGGAGCTCGTCGAAGGCTTGGGAACGGTAGTGTCGCCAGTCGATGGGCATGCGCGTGCCTCAGGCCCTCCGGAGGTCCAGGGTGGAGGGATGCTCGGGGTCGACGCGCGGCGGCGTCGCCGCGTACGCGCCGGGCGTGTGGCCGAAGGGCTCGAACCTCGAGAGTCGCCGCGATTCCGCCTCCCGCGCGTTCACCGGAAAGGCTTCGTAGCTGCGGCCTGCAGGGTGGGCGACGTGATAGGTGCACCCGCCGAGCGCGCGGCCACTCCACGTGTCGTACAGGTCGAACGCCAGGGGCGTGTGGACGCCGATCGTGGGGTGGAGGCACGCCCAGGGCTGCCACGCCCGGTAGCGCACGCCGGCCACCTGGACGCCGGCCGTGCCGGTCGAGGCGAGCGGCAGCGCGCGCCCGTTGCAGGTGACCCAGTGGCGACCGGGCGTGAGGCCCGACGCCGTGATCTGCAGCCGCTCGAGCGAGGAGTCGACGTAGCGGGTGGTGCCGGTCGCCCCGGGCTCTTCACCGAGCACGGGCCACGGCTCGAGGGCGTGTCGCACCTCGATCTCCACGTCGCCGTAGCGCGCGGCACCGTAGCGCGGGAAGCGGAACTCGTACTGCGCCTCGAACCACTCGAGGCGGAACGGAAACCCGGCGCGGTCGAGGTCCGCCACCACCTCGGTGAAATCCATCCAGATGAAGTGCGGGAGCAGGAAGCAATCGTGGAGCATCGAGCCCCAGCGCACGAGCGCGCGGCGGTACGGCTCGTCCCAGAACCAGGCGAGGAGCGCGCGTACGAGGAGCTGCTGCACGAGGCTCATGCGAGGGTGCGGCGGCATCTCGAAGGAGCGGAGCTCCACGAGCCCGAGGCGCCCGCTCGCCGATTCGGGGGCGTAGAGCTTGTCGATGCAGAACTCCGTCCGGTGCGTGTTGCCCGCCACGTCCACGAGGAGATGACGCAGGATGCGGTCCACCAGCCAGGGCGGGAACTCACTCCCCCTCGGCGGGAGCGTGGCGAGCGCGATCTCGAGCTCGTAGAGCTGGTTGTCGCGCGCCTCGTCCACCCGCGGGTGCTGCGAGGTGGGGCCGATGAAGAGGCCCGAGAACAGGTACGAAAGGGACGGATGGTTCTGCCAGTAGCGGAGGAGGCTGCCGAGCAGGTCCGGGCGGCGGAGGAACGGGCTGTCGAGCGGATGCGCGGCGCCGACGACGATGTGATTCCCCCCGCCGGTGCCGACGGCGCGGCCATCGATCAGGAACTTCTCGGCGGTGAGCCGCGCGAGCCGTGCTTCCTCGTAGACCGCGAGCGTGTTCTCCCGCAGCTCTCCCCAGGAGTGCGCCGGGTGGATGTTCACCTCGATCACACCGGGGTCGGGCGTGATCTGGATGCGGTTCAGGTCCGGGTGCGGCGGCAGCGGGTAGCCTTCGATCCGCACCGGCGCCTCGAGCTCCGCCGCGACGTCCTCGATTGCCGCGATCAGGTCGATGTAGTCCTCGGCGGTGGCGACGGGTGGCAGGAAGACGTTGAGGAAGCCGTCGCGCGCCTCGACGACGAGCGCGGTGCGGACGGCGAGCGCTTCCCCGTCGCGCGGCCCGTCGCGTCGCCGGTCCCGACTGGTCTGCGGGTACGGCTGCCGCCGAGGCTCGACGTCGGGCAATGGCCCTTGCGGCGCGGTGGGATCGCGGGCGAGCACCGACGGGAAATCGCTCGCCGGGAGCCACGGGAGCTGGTCGAGCGGCAGCCGGAGCCCGACCGGCGAGTCTCCCGGGGTGAGGAAGAGCGAGCCGCCGCGGAACGTCCAGCGCTCGCTCAGCCAGCGCGCGTCCGACCGCTGCAGCGGTAGGACATGGCCCCGCGGCGTGCCGAGGCCGCGCTCGAACACCTGCGCGAGGCGCGCGCGGTCCTCGGGATCGCGCAGACGGTTGTCGAGCGGGTCGACGTTGACCGGCAGCCGCCGCTCCTTCAGCAGGTAGTGGAAGGGGTCCTCGTAGGCGGGAAGCGCGCAGGCGGGGTCCACGCCGAGCCGCTCCGCCAGCCGGCGCGCGAACCGCGCGGCCAGCTCCTCGGTCGCAGGCGCCGCGGAGGTGGGGGCCGGCAGGCGCCAGAGCGGTTGCCCGTCGCGGCGCCAGTAGAGCGAGTACACCCAGCGCGGCAGCGACTCGCCCGGGTACCACTTGCCCTGGCCGTAGGTGACGAGGCCGCCGGGGGCGAGCCGCTCCCTCAGCCTCTGGATGAGCGCCGCCGCGAGCCGCTCCTTGGTGGGTCCGACGGCGGCGACGTTCCACTCCTCGCCCTCCATGTCGTCGAGCGAGACGAACGTCGGCTCGCCCCCCATCGTGAGCCGGACGTCGTCCGCCCGCAGCCGGCGCTCGACCGCGTCGCCGAGCGCGTCGATCGCCGCCCATTGCTCCTCGGTGTACGGACGGGTCGAGCGCGGCGATTCGGCGATTCGCGAAACCGACATCTCGTGGGAGAAGTCGACCTCGCATTCCTCGACCGTCCCCGTGATCGCGGCCGCCGTCTGGGGCTCGGGAGTCGCCGCGAGCGGGAGATGCCCCTCGGCCGCGAAGAGACCGGAGGTCGGGTCGAGCCCGAGCCACCCGGCGCCCGGGACGAAGACCTCGGCCCAGGCGTGGAGGTCGGTGAAGTCGCGTTCCGGGCCGGAGGGGCCGTCGAGGGACTTCACGTCCTGCTCGAGCTGGATCAGGTAGCCGGAGACGAAGCGAGCGGCGAGGCCGATGTGGCGGAGAGACTGCACGAGCAGCCAGCCGCTGTCGCGGCAGGAGCCCGAGGCCTTCGCCAGCGTGTCCTCCGGCGTCTGCACGCCCGGCTCGAGCCGGATGAGGTACCGGACCTCGCGCTGCAGGCGCTGGTTCAGGGTGACGAGGAAATCCACGGTCTTGCACGGACCTCGCGGGAGGGAAGCGAGGAGCGCCTGCAGCCGCGGGCCGGCGGGCTCCCGCCGGAGGTACGGGCGCAGGTCCGCCTCGAGCGAGCGCTCGTACTCGAAGGGCCACTCTCCCGCGTAGTCCTCGACGAAGAAATCGAAGGGGTTGAAGGCGGAGAGCGCCGCGACCAGGTCCACGGTCACGACGAACTCACGCACCTCGCCGGGGAACACCACGCGCGCCTGCCAGTTGCCGAACGGGTCCTGCTGCCAGTTCAGGAAGTGGGGCCGGGGCTCGACCTTGAGCGAGTACGAGACGACCGGGGTCCTGGTGTGCGGCGCGGGCCGCAGTCGGACGGTCTGGGGAGACAGGGAGACGAGCCGGTCGTACCGGTAGGCCGTGCGATGACGGAGCGCGACTTGTACGCTCACGGCTCCCCGAGGACCGGAGCAAGCCACGTGCCCGAGCAGCAGCCGGTTTTCGTCAGCATCCACCCCTCCCGAGCGCCCGTTTCTTCGGCAGGCGACCGTCTTTTCAGCAGCACGACGGCGGTTCCCGTCATCGCCGCAGCAGGGACGAGCCGCGCATCCCTTCGGGCGGGGCAAAGCCCATCACGTCCGTCACGGTTGGCACGATGTCGTAGTACGAGACCGCGAGCGGCGCGTCCCGATGAGGGAATGACGGACCCGCCGCGATCAAGATTCCACGGGCGCTGTGCCAACCTCTCCACATCGGATGGGTCAGATTCGCCTCGAAGCCGTGATCGGAGAGGACGATCACGTTGGGCGCCTGGCCGTAAGCGGCGATGAGACGGCCCAGGGTACGATCGACGAAGGCGAGGTAGCGGTCCACCACCGGACCGAGCTCGGCGCTGTCCTCCGCCGCCGGTCGCATCTGGCCGTAGTCCTCGGGGAATCGATACTGCCAGAACGCGTGGCAGACCTTGTCGAAGCCGGGCAGGTAGACCGCCAGTACGGGCAGGTCCGGGCGGACGTGAATCAGCCGCTCGGCAGATTCCAGGGTCCGGCGGTCGATTTCCACGGCAATGCCCAGCACGTTGATCGGATTCACGACCGCGTCTGCCGGCGGGGGTCGATCGACGCGCGGGAGGAGCTCGGCGAGCAGTCGTCCATCGGGAGGCTCGTCGTCGGAAAACGGTGCCAGTAGCCCGGCGCGCCGCGCCGCCGCCGTGGCGATGTCCGGCCCGCGAGCAGGGCGCGAGCTGCCGAGCTGCCAGGTGTCGCGGCCGGCCCAGCTGGAGACGACGAACTCCGCTTCGCCTCCGGCGGGATACGTGAAGTCGAAGCGGATCACCCCCGTCTCGACGCCGGCTCTCGAAAGCATCTCCCACACCGGCGGCGAGTGCAGGGCCCGACGCGGTGGATGCCGGATGTGGACGACTCCCCAATCGGACAGCGTGAACTCGAGCAGGAAGAAGGGATCGAGCAGCAGGTCGACATCCGTCGGTGCGACGAGATCCGGAAGGCCCGGCACCTCCACCATCATGTCACCGAAGACTCCGTTCTCTTCCGGCGAATGAGCGGTGAGGATGGCCGCCCAGGCCGGCACCGACCAGTAGGGCGGCCAAACCGCCTGCATGTTGCCACGGATCCCCTCCGAGACGAGGCGCCCGAACGTGGGGAGGGCGCCCCGGGCCAGCATGGGCTCGAGCGTCTCCCAGTTGCCTCCGTCGAGACCGACGAACAGGAGAGGCGGCGCGCCACCCGTCGCGCCCGGGCGCGCGATGAGCGTCGTCGCGCTCGGGCTTTCCGGCCTGGCCGGGATGGACACGCGGAGCGGGAGGACGGCCGCGCCGGCGAGCGCCGTCGCAGCGAGGCCAACCGCGAGCGAGGTTGTCGGCGGCCGGGCCCGACGCCCGAGGACCCAGCCGTAGGCGAGGCGGAGGACCACGCAGAAGACGAGATACGCTCCGATCGCTGCCGGCGCGTATCTCGCGTAGTGCTTGGCGCTCACGACGTGCTTGAAGGTCCCGGATTCGACGGCGGCCGCCGCCGCAAGGTAGACGGGCGGTAAGAGCGCCCCCATCGTCAGACCGACGGTCCACCCGACATCGCGATAGAGACGCCGCCGGCCAACCTGCCATCCGACGACGATCAGGGCCGCAAGGAGCGAGCAGAGCGCCCCGATGGCGCCGAACACCCCGAGGAGCACGGCGGCGAACGTCAGCCAGCCGAGCGCGGTGCTCGGGTCTGCGTGGTGGTCCTGCAGGAGGCGCGGCGCAAAGAGGCACAGGCCCATCGCTGCACCCCAGAGCGCACCCCATCCCAGCACGCCGAGAATGAAACGCAGCGCGCCGTTGATGGATCTGCCTGCCACCGCCGCCCCTACCTCCTCTCCTCGTGCTGTCGGAGGATACTAGCGGATAGCGCTCGATGGACAAGCGAGGCGAAGGAACGACCTGTCGCAACGAGTTCGCGCCTCGCGTGTTCGCCGCGGGGCGCATGGGACCGATCCGTGCGGCGCTCCTGCTTTCCCTGGGTGCATTGGTGCTCGCCGCACAGCTTGGGGCGGCCACCAAGGCCGTGCTCGTGGGACCGGACGGCACCCTGACCTTCCGCGACATGGAAAGCGGGACCGACACCACCACCGTGACGGCCGGCGACCGCGTCCAGTGGCAGTGGGTGTCGGGCTTTCACTCGACCAGCCGGTTCGACGCCCCCGAGACCTGGGACTCCGGCGTGCAGTCCGCGCCCTTCTCGTTCTCACGGCGTTTCGTCGTTCCCGGCACCTACCCGTACGTCTGCACGGTCCACGAATTTCTCGGGATGACCGGCACGGTGGTGGTGCTGCCCGCGACCTCGACGACTGGGCCGCCAACCTCGACCACGACGGTCACGTCGACGACTGTCACGACGACCACCACCCTGCCTGCGGTGCTCCAGTGCGAGGACACGGTGGCCCGACGGCTCGCGACGCTCGGAACCGACATCGTCGGCTGTCACATCCGGACGGCTCGCCGCGTCCTTCGACGCCAAGGTATCCGGCAGGCGGCCTGCGAGCGCCACGCGCGGGCGCGGTATGCGCGCGCGGTCCGCAAGCTCAACCCCGGCCGCTGCCCAGGGTGCCTGCTCGGCAACCTCGCCCCCTTCCGAGATCGGATGACGTCGCTGCTCGACGATCTCGCCCCCCGCGTGTTCTGTGCGCCCGGCCTGCCCGTCGCCGGGTCGCAGCCGGCGGCCCGGCGGCTGCACCGGTGCGAGGACGGGACCGCGAGACAGCTCGCCGGGCTGCTCCGCGCTCTGGTCCGCTGCCGCATTCGGGCGGCCGACGCCCCGTTCACGGGACAGCCGGTTGACGAGATCGCGTGCATAGCAGCGGCGAAGGACCGGTTTGACGGCGCCATCGGGAAGCTCCGCCTGGGTCTGTGCCCACCCTGTCTGGACCCCGGCCGCCTCCGCGACGAGTTGGAGTCGGCGGTCGGTGGGTTGGGCGCCGCCGTGTACTGCGCCGCTTCGTGGGCCCAACCCGCAAATCGGCGGGCATTCCCGCTTCCTCGCCGGAGCCTCCGGGCCGCTTGACACGATCGTGAGCGCGGCGCTAGAGGGCGTCTTGTCAGCAAGGAAGCTCGGCAAATCTGCCGCTAGCTCCGGAGCGTGCTCGGACGGCATCGGGGGGCTCGCCGATGAGAGAGGTGACTGCGCAGCGCTTCGGGTGCTGGCACGGTGCGCTGCTGATCGTCTCGCTGGTCGCGACGACCGGCTGCCTGCTCTATCGAGGCGACAGGCAGCCGAACCTCATCGGAACGGGAGCCAGGGCAACGGCGCCGGACGCACCCCGCATCGAAGTCGTCCTCCACCATCGGCACACGATCGACGGGAAGGATGCAGGCGGCCAGGCCACGGAGTTGACGTTCAAGCAGATGAAGAGTTCGTGGGAGAGGGTGCAGAAGGAGACCCCCTTCCTCGCCAACGCAGGAAGCGGCATTGCCAAGGCGGACTTCGTACTCGATCTCGACACGGAGGTCGCGGAGCACGGGAAAGTAGCCGCGATCGTCTCGGGTGCGACGCTTCTGCTCTTCCCCGGCTTCATCTCGTCCAACGTCATGGTGAAGGCGACGCTCAAGAATCCGACGGGCGAGACGCTCGGGACGCACGAGGCCTCCGGCCAGGTGAAGGGCATTTTCCACCTCCTGTTCGCACCGATCCTTCCGATCGTGGCCATCACCGCGCCGGGAAAGGAGCTATACGACGACACCTTTCGTGACGTGCTGATCCAGGTGGCGGGGGACCTCGGGCGAAGCGATGCGCCTCGCTGAGCTGATCGCTGCAGCCGGGCCGTTGCTCGTTGGTACAGGCTGCACGCAGATATCGCTCGACAACCCGCTACGCTACCGGGACGTCGCACCCGAGGAGCGACTTCACGTTCCGTGCTACTACGCACTCGATCCGGCGACCGACGCCCTAGTCCTGAAGGAGGGCGGCTACCGCGTCAAGATGGGGCCTGCCATCGCGGAGCAGATGCGGGCCGCGCTCGCTGGCCTGTGCCGAGGAACGGGGCGGGTGCGTGACCGGGAGGAGTTCCTCGGGCTCACCCGCGACGAGCCGGCCGTGCTGTTTGCCGTGACGGCGACCGCCAAGATGGACGCCAAGCTCTTCACGTGGGCGGTCAACGCCGGGCGCATCGAGGGGCAAGCGCTGGTTGCGGGGCCCGGCGACGCCGAGCCGCTGCGTTACCCGTACTCGGGGAGCGGCGAGAAACGGCAATACTTCGCGGAGGCCGGATCCGGTGCGGAGGGTCTACGCCGTGCACTCGGTGAAGCGACCCAGGATCTTGCAGATGCGGCGAGAAGGGACCGCGCACTGATCGAGCGCCTCGCGCACGCGACGAGGGCGGTCAAACCCGCCGCGCCGTAGGGATTCGGCGCGCTTCTATAGCGCAACGTTGCTCAGGGCCGAGATGTTGCCCGCCACGTCCAGGGTGCGAATGGCAAAGTAGACGGTCGAGCCGGAGACCCCGCCGACCACCATGCTCTGCTGCGAGCCTGCCGGCTCGGGAGCGGGCGCTCCCGCCAGCGAGGTCGCGGACCAGAAGCTCGAAGAGGTGATCGGCTGGTTCGACCACCTCACGTCGTAGCGGTCGGCCGTGCCGACCATGTAGTCGTCGCCCGGCGCCGTCCAGGCCAGCTGAGGCTGTGGACCTCCCACGACGCGCAGGTCCAGGATGGAGGCAGGCCGCCGGGCATCGACACCGTAGGTGCCCGTGTTGTGCTCGTCGTGGCGGTAGTGCCACCAGCTATCGTTCAGCGCCGTGTCCCCGGCCACCTTCCAGGTGAAGACAAATCCTTCGCGCGTCGGAATCGCGTAGACGAGCTGACCGTTCATCAACGGGTCGGCGACCACGCCCGCGAAGGCCTGCCACTGCCCGGTGTACTTGGGGAACCCGGGCGCCTCCAGCCCGCTCGCCTGGAAGGCGTGGATGAAATAGGTGTCGTTGCCTTCGATGGCCGAGCGGCCGAGGCCGAGCCCTGCCACGTCCGCCGTGATCGGCGAGGCATAGAAGGGGAAGCCGTCGACGCGCCTGGGCCAGCCCGGAAGGACCTGGCCGTCGCGCGGGTCCCAGGCCTTCTCGTAGACCTGGGGCAGGCCGGCGACGCCCGGGACCTGCAGCGAGGCCACGATCGACTCCACTCCGGTGTTGTTCATGATGAAGGCGGGTGTGCCGGTGCCGTAGAGATCACCGAGGCCGCCGGTGCCGGTGAGGACGAGCGTGTGGCTATCCCCGGGGCGGTAGGGGGGAAGCGACGAGCAGTCGGAACTGGGGCAGGAGAAGTCGAACCGCCGCTCGACGCTGCCGTCGGGCTTGATCGAGTAGACGCCGCCGGTGATCGGCCCGGTGATGATGCGCGGCCCGCTGCCGAAGTCGGCGATGGCTGGCGGGCTGGTCGACTCGCCGACGAAGTCGATCGACTGGTCATAGGCGAAGGATGCGCTCTGCACGGTGACCGGCCAGGTCCCATCCGGCGGGTGGATGTACGGACCGCCGGGGTGGTTGTTGCCGTCGGCGTAGAGGCCGTACAGCCAGGTCGCGGCGGCGTCGTTGCTTGGATTGAAGCCCAGGAGCGACGTGCCCAGGTCCTCGGTGCTGCTTCCCTGACCGTTCGACTCGAAGGAGGGCACGAACACCTGCGGAGCCCCGAGGCCGAGGACGTCGGCGACCGCGACCGGGTACATCAGCTTCGGATCCCTGATGTAGCTCCCCGGGTCGACGGTGCCTCCCTGATCGGTCAAGTAGGAGGCCGGCAGCTTGATCTCGACCGGCCAGCCCGGCACCGTGGCTCCGTCCGGACGGAACGCGTAGACGAAGCCGTCGAAAGCGGTCATGAGGATGTCGAGCTGGCCGGTCCCTTCGAGGTCGGCCAGCACGGGCGGTGACCAGTTGCCCCGGTCCGGGTTTCGGCTGTGTCCGGTGGCGGCGCGAGGCGTTGGTACCGCCGTGAAGGGCTCCCAGTTGGCGCGGTCCTGGCCCACCGGGAAGCCGGGCAGCAGGCGCCCGCGGCTGTCCCAGGCGTAGACCTCGCCGTTGGTGCTGGTGGCGACGATCTCCAACTCGCCGTGGTGGAAGAGGTCACCCACCGCGGCGCCACCCGAGAGCGGGTCGCGCACGTTCGCCAGGTTGGCGTTCCGATAGGCGCGGGCGCGGTAGTTCTCGGGGTTGAGGGGGTCGAGCTGCTTGAGCATCTCGGTGTGGACGGGGAAGCCCGGCACCTCGGTGCCGTCCGGCCGCCAGGCGTTCACCTCGCCGTTGCCGTTGGGGACGATCAGGTCGAGCTCGTGCCTGCCCTCGAGGTCGGCATAGGTCGGGGCCGCGTCGCCGTCGGCCCTGTCGACGCTCTTGGGGTAGCCCGGCATCAGGTCGGGGTCGTGGCGCAGGCCGACGCTGCGGCGGTCCTCGGCCTTGATGCCGTTGGCGTCGTTCACGCGGAGCCGGATGGTCATGGTGTACTGCTCCGCCCCGTCGGGCTGCAGGGTGGTGAGGGGCGTGTGGGTGTAGAAGCTCGGCGGAACCTGTTTCAGGTCGATGGTTCCGAGCTTCCCCGAGATGCCGGTGCTCGCCGTACGGCCGGCCACGGTGTGGAAGTCGCCGTCGGCGGGATCGGCGCCCAGCGCCCACTCGAGCACATAGCTGACCGAGCCGCCGGAGTTGAACCTCGAGCGGGCGAGGCTACCGTCCACCTCGAGCTGCGGCGTAACCGTGGGGTCAACGTACGAGTACCACTGGGGGGCGGTGATGTCCGCGGTGGGCGGGATGCGCCCGGCCATGATCATCGCCGTCGCCGCGCCCACGTCCGGCCGCCCGTAGCCGTACTGCGTGGACCAGTTGGTGTGGGTAGCGTCGGTGGCGCTGTTCGGGTTGCCCGGCCACTGCGGCTGCTTCGTCCCGGGCGGCGCCCCGGGGCCCTCCGGCTGCGGCGGCTGGGCGTTCGGGATGATCGGCTGGGCGGTGTCCATCAGCACCTGCTTGATCTCGTTCGGGGTGAGCCGATCGAAGCCCGGAACCAGGCCGGTGTCCCGGAGGTTGAGCGCGGCCGACTGGACCATTGCCAGGATCCCGGCCTGGAAGGGTGTCGCGCCCGAGGTCGTGTACTCGCCCCCCGAGAAGACGTTGTGCGTGCCGTAGCTCGTGATGTTGCTGCGGGAACGGAACCAGCTCGTGCTGCTCCCGGTCAGGTCCATGGCCGCCGAGTTGCCGGGCAGAGCGTGATCCCAGAGCATCCCGTCGGTGTGGTCCATGGCGTCGAAATCGTTGGAGTCGAGCGACATCACGACCCCGTGCTCGTAGGCGTAGTTGATGGCGTCCTGTACGAAGCGGCTGTA
The DNA here is from genome assembly GCA_005888095.1 of Deltaproteobacteria bacterium. Lineage (GTDB taxonomy): Bacteria > Desulfobacterota > Binatia > DP-6 > DP-6 > DP-3. Next base: position 41,727 of record VBKF01000118.1, read on the forward strand.
GGTGTAGTTGACGACCACCGAGCTGACCGAGGTCACGCCGATGTCGGCCGCGTAGAGGAGCCCTTCGGCCCACTTGTCGGAGCGGCCGAGCGCTTCGGCGCCGGTCTTTATCGGCACCACCCGGCAGCGGGGACAGAGGCCAACGCCGGCGTACCCGTTGTCGGGGACGCCAACCAGGAGCGACTGCAGCCCGGGCGCGTGGTTGTAGGCCATGTCCTCCGTCTGCGGGTCATTGTTGTTGCGGTCGCTGTTCCAGCCGTTGATGTCGTTGGGATAGCCGTTGCCGTCGTTGTCGAAACGGCCCCCACCCGGACACTGCGCGACCTGACCCTTTTGGATCCGGCAGTGGCCGAAGACGGCGATGAGGTCTTCGGGGGAAAGGTAGGGCGTCCGCGTTCCCTGGACGTTGACGGCGTTCAGGTATTGATGCTGGCCGCTGCTGACGCAGTTGCGGCTGGTGCCCTCCACGTCGATGGCCAGTCCGCCCCCTTGGGCGACCGGGGTATCGGACGCTACGCCCGCGGGGCAGGACGGGTTGGCGCGCGGGTCGTGCACCCAGTCCCGGATGTCGAAGCGGCCGTTGCCGTCGAGGTCGTAGCAGCCGGGCCAGACGAGGCTGGTCCCGTCGGCGCGCTCCGGACAGGGCAGCTCCCCCTTGTTCAGCCATTCGTTGTCGAGGGCGTCCTTGATTGAGTTGGAGCTGTAGTTCACGCCGCCTTCCATGTAGGCGATGAGGATGTCGTCGCGCCCGACGTTGCCCTGCGCCCAGGCGCCCGTGAAGTTGACCCCAGACATGTGATCGGGGTCGAAGGCGGCCGTCGCCCAGCAGGGAAGCCCGCCGTCGGGGTGCTGAAGGATCGGCGGAGGGCAGGGATACTGCGTATCCGAGAGCACACCGAACATGTCCCACTGGTCTGCGCCCGGGTCGGAGTAGCAGTCTGAGGTGAAGGTGGCCGCGTTCTCGCAGGGCGCGAATTGGGGGTCGTTGGGCGGCGTCTGCGGCCAGGCGGCATGAGCGGCCACCGCTGGCACAAGGAGGCCGGCCAGGAGGATGGCCAGCGACCACAGCAGTCTTCTCACCATCGCCGGCATTGGCGGCTCACAGCGGGGAGCGTGTTCAGCTGCTCGACGGCTGGGACACGGTCACGATGACAGCACCGGCAAGCGGAGCCGGAACGGTGTGGAGGGGTTGACGGTGATAGTGATGGTATGCGGAGCGCGCGAGCCGACATACGCCTGGTCGGACGCGGCCAGCACGAGGCGCAGCCGATGCCCGGCCGGGTAGCGGTGTACGACCCCAGGCAGGTTGAGGTGGACCGCCTGGCTGAGGTCGGCGATCCGGATGGGAGATACCAGGCGGTGGACCAACAGCACCGAGTCGTCCGGCGCGACGTCGTAGATCTTGCCGAAGAGGACCACCTCAGTGGCCGGCAACTGGCTGTCCGATCCTGTGGCGCTTAGGCTGAAATCAAGGGTTGGGATACCCACCGAATCGAGGTCCGCCGCCAGCGGGGCCGAGATGAAGGCCGCAAACGTCCCCGGAGGATCGGTCGGCGGGATCGAGCTGAAGGGCTCGTTCGACTGCACCGCGGAGGTTTCCGAGTAGCTCGACGGCTCTCCGTCCGCCGGGTTGACGAACGTCTGCGAGCCGGCCGCGATCTGGCGCCTCGAGGAAACCAGGCTGCCATCGCCGGAGAGGTACCAGCTCTGGGTCGTGCCCACGGGCCACGCGGAGGCGGAACCGTAGGCCGGCTGGGCCGAGCCGCTCGGGTCGTACGGGACCCAGTCGCGGAAGTACTCCACTCCAGGGCCGGTCGGCACACCGGACCCCTTCAAGTAGTGCGAATACCAGTTGAGCCACAGCTGGTCGAGGTAGCCCTTCGACGGATCGGCGTCATTGACCTCTCCCGGCGCCGACGGACCGCTGTGCCCGCCGAACCCGAGCACCAGCTTCACTGGTGCGCCGTGTTTCACGAAGCCTTGGTAGTTGGCCACCGCGTCGGCGATGGTGAAGAGCGTGTCCGTCTCCCCCTGTACCAGCAAGGTCGGCGGAAAGCGTGTCACGTTCGGGTTGGAAAAGAACTCGTACTGGGCCGACGCGTGGCGGAGGAAAGCGATCGTGTCGGCTGTGAGATAGCCGGCCGCAAGGGACTCGGTGTTGATCACGCAGACTTCGGGGTCGAAGCCAGGACAGGCAGGGTCGGGCGGCTGGCCGCTGGTCCAGCCACTCGTCCCCGGGTTGAGGGCGGGCTGGGCATTGCCGTCGGCGAAGAAGAGCTCGCTCCACTCGTACTTGCTGGCCCCGGGCGGCGAGTTTGTATAGATGAAATTGCGGGCGTCGTTGTTGGGTCCCAGGGAGTAGCTCAAGTCGTTCCAGGTGATCAGCGGGATCATGGCGTCGACTCTGGAGTCGACCGAAGCCAAGGCGAACTGGAAGCCACCGCCGTAAGACCCACCCCAGGTGCCCACCCGCGGGTCATTCGGCCCGTCCTTGATCACGTCGTCGCGCGCCGCGATGAGGTCGACCATGTGGGAGGCAGCCCTGCCGTCCCACTCGGGCGAGTCGATCTCGATTGCACAGCTGCTGCCGCCGAAGCCGAGTCCAGAGTAGGAGAGGACCACGTAGCCGTTGCGCGCGAACAGATCTGCTTCGGAGGCTTGGTCATCCTTGCTGCCGCCGAAGCCGTTGGTGGTCAGGATTGCCGGGACGGGCGATAACGGGCTGGCGGCGTTGGGGACGTACAGGTCGTAGAAGATGTCGCAGAACTGGTCTTGGTTGGGGCCCAGACCGGTGGCGCGAGTGGTCTGATCAGAGGTCTTGGTGTACGGCGGTGAGCTGTCGGCAACCGCACCCGGAGCGGCGGCGGCCAGGAAACCAGCGACCAAGCCCAAGAGCAAAATTGCCGGAGTACATCGTTTTTTCATCGACTCCTTCTCCAAACGGCCCGCACCGCCCCCCCCTTCTCCTTGGACAGCCCGCCACTGGCTATCCCGTGTTGGGGCATCTCCGCACCACGAGACCGGGGACTGGCAGGAAAAAAGAAGGGGCTTCGTGAGTTCCCGAGGGATGAATGCGGCTCGGGTCTGGACGGTATCCGTTCGCTCTCTACCGCGAGGCAATCCGCAAGTCCCCTATTCCGCCCATCGACTTTCCGAAGGGACGGGATTGAAGGCGGGGCCCCGTGCCAGACTAACCTTCGAGTGCTTGGCGCTCGGCGTGCGAAAACGGCGGCATGGTCGCCGTCGCCAGATCGAAACCACGCTCACCACACTTGGTTCATGAAGAACGAATTCGGCTGCGGCGTCCTCTTGCTGATTGCGTCCGTCGGAGGGGCCGACGCAGCAGGCCGCTGCGGTGATCATCCCTGGTGCGACACTTCCTTGGCGCCCGATACGCGCGCCGGCCTGCTGCTGGAGCAGCTCACGCAGGACGAAAAGATCTCGCTCCTCGCCGGCGACGACCTCTTCGGCGTGGGCGGCCAGGCGGGCTCGCACACCGGCACGAGCGACGGGCTGCCGCGCGTCGATCTGCCCACCATCTACTACACCGACGGCCCGATGGGCGTACGGTCCGGCATGGCGACGGCGATGCCCGCGCCGCTCGGTCTCGCCGCGACCTGGGATCCCGTCCTCGCCGCGCGTTACGGCGCGACGGTCGCCAACGAAGCCAAGAGCAAGGGCAACGACGTCGTGTTCGCGCCCACGGTCAACATCATGCGGACGCCGCTCGGCGGCCGGACCTTCGAAGGCTACGGCGAGGATCCGTTCCTGGCCGCCCGCACCGCCGTCGGCTGGATCGAGGGCGCACAGAGCGAGGGTGTGATCGCCAACGTGAAGCACTTCGCCGCCAACAACCAGGAAGGCATGGGGCCGGCGCCGCAAGGCGCGCCGCTCGGGGCGGGCGTGGTCGGAGACCGCTACACCGTCAATGCGGTCGTGGACGAGCGTACGCTGCGCGAGATCTACCTCCCGGCCTTCGAGGCGGCGGTCAACGAAGCGAACGTGGGCTCGATCATGTGCTCCTACAACCGCCTGAACGGCCAGTACGCGTGCGAGAACGAGCACCTGCTCGAGACGATCCTGCGGCACGACTGGCGCTTCGAGGGCTACGTGCTGAGCGACTACGGCGCCGCGCACCCGAACGGCACGGCGGCGTCGCTGAACAACGGCCTCGACTTCGAGCCGTGGCCGGGCTGGTCCTACTCGCCGCTGCAGGTCGAATTGGCGCTGGCGGCCTCGCTGGCGAGTCCGGCGACCGTCGACGAGCACGTCCGCCGCATCCTGCGGACGCTCTTCGCCTATGGCGCCTTCGATCGCGACGCGTACCCCTATGACGACGGCCTGATCGACAAGGTCGGCCACGCCGCCATCGCCGCCGAGGTCGAGGAAGCCGCCATTACGCTGCTGCAGAACGACGGCCGCGTCCTGCCGCTCGACCTCGAAGATCCCGATCTCCGCTCGATCGCGGTCATCGGCGCGGATGCCGATAGGTTCCAGTCCCGCGGCGGCTCGGCGGGGATCAGTCCCTTCTTCTACGACACGCCGCTCCAGGTCATCCGCACCCGGGCGGAAGCCCAAGGCGTGACGGTGTCGTTCGCCGACGGCAGCGATCAGACCGCCGCGGCCTCGACCGCCGCGGCTGCCGATGTCGCCCTGGTGTTCGTCTCCGACATCTCTGGTGAGGGGGCGGATAAGCCGTGCATGGCGATCGATTGCGGATTCTTCCCACCCCGCTCGCAGGACGCCCTCGTCGACGCGGTCGCGACGGCGAACCCGAACACGATCGTCATTCTGGAGGCGGGCGCACCCGTGCTGACGCCGTGGCGGGCAAGCGTCAAAGCGATCCTCGAGGCCTGGATCCCGGGCGAGAGCGCGGGCACCGCGATCGCGGACGTGGTCTTCGGCCGGGATGCCAGCGGGGACGCGGTCGATCCCGGCGGCCGCCTGCCAGTGACGTTCCCGAAGAGCGACGCCGATATCCCGACGGCCGGCGATCCCGAGAAGTACCCGGGCGTGGCCGAAAACGTGTACTACAAGGAGGGCGTCCTGGTCGGCTACCGCTGGTACGATGCGAACGGCATCGAGCCGGCCTTCGGCTTCGGCCACGGCCTCTCGTTCACCGACTTCGCGTACAGCGGGCTCGCGGTCACGCCCGCCCGGGACGGCGGGGCGGCCGTCCACTTCGTAGTGCACAACGTGGGCGCGCGGTCGGGCAGCGACGTGGCGCAGATCTACGTCGGCTTACCCGCGGTGGCGGGGCTCGTGCAGCCGCCGAAGGCGCTGAAAGGCTTTCAGAAAGTCGCGCTCGCCCCCGGGGCGTCCACGCCCGTCCATCTCGAGCTCGACGCGCGCGCGTTCGCGTACTGGAGTACCGCCGCGAACGACTGGCGCGTGGCGCCCGGCTGCTATCAGATCATGCTCGGCCGCTCCTCGCGCGACATCGTGGCGACCGCTTCGGTCCCACTCGGCGGCGGAGCCTGCCCGTGACGATTCGTCGAATGTCGGCGCGCGGCTTGCGGTCACGAAAGGCATCAAGACCGCCCTTGAGCGGATCGGGAGTGTGCATCCAGCACTCGGTGCGCACCTCGATGCCACCGTTCGCCGCGGCTACCTCTGCCGATACCTTCCGGACCCGCGCCACCCGATCAGGTGGGAGGACTGAAGACCGGAGAGACCCCCTTGACCCGCCGCCATGGGTGGACCACAGTCACCTCGTGACGCTTGCGGCAATCGATCGGCCGCTGGCCTCCTGGGTTCGTCGGCTTCCCACCCTGATTCTGACGGCCTGCTTCACGCTCTCCCTGACCAGCGGTTCAGCTCTGGCACGTGGCCACGGGGGTGGTGGGTTCGGCGGCGGCCACATGGGTGGTGGACACTTCGGTGGAGGCCACGTCGGCAGCTTCGGTGGACATTTTGCCGGTCGTCACTTCGGGGCCGGGCACTTCGCCGGGGGTCACTTCGGCGGGCAGTTCAGCGGAGGTCGCTTCACCGGCGGTCTCCGGGGACCGTCCCACGCCCCGGTCTTCTTCGCGTTCGGCTTTCCGGTTGTTGTGCCGTCTTACGCCTACCCGCCGTACGCCTACTACTACGACCCGTACTGCGATCCGTACTCACCGTACTACGATCCGAATTACTGCTACTGGCTACACCGCGCTTACTGACGCCGGTCCGATGTGGCAACGCGGCGGACCTCGTCACGCGCCCGTCAGGTGGCGCGCCATGCGGAGCGAGAGGGCCATGATGGTGAGCGTCGGGTTGAACCCGCCCGACGACACGAACACCGAGCCGTCGGCGACGTAGAGGTTGTCGAGCTCGTGCGCGCGCCCGAAGGCGTCCACCACCGACGTGTCGGGGTCGTCCCCCATGCGCGCCGTGCCCATGATGTGCGCGGTGGAGGCGATGCCGGCGAACGGGCCGCCGGGGCCGGTCGTCTCGGTGAGCGTCGCGACGGGCAGGACGAACGCGGCGAGCGCGCCCGGTGCGGCCTGGCAGACCGCGGCG
>VBKF01000119.1 GCA_005888095.1 Deltaproteobacteria bacterium
CGGCATGTCCTCGCCGACCATCGAGAGGCCGGCGACATGCCGGCGGATGAGCCCGCTGCGCATCAGGTCCTTGTGCTGCTTCCCCCAGCTGTTCGGGATCGCGGCGTAGGTCTGCGCTTCGCCGAGGAGGAGCAACGTGCCGCCCACCTCGCAGATGCCGCCCTTGAGATACGGCAGGCCCGCGGCCGCGGCGGCGGCGCCCTGGACCGGCCCCACGAAGTCGTCGATCGTGAAGGTCGTCGAGGGACCGCGCCAGGCGTGCACGTCCTCGTTGAAGACGCCACCCGCGAGGCTGAAGAAATGGAACATCAGGTTGCGCCCGAGCTGGCCGGAGCCATTGCCGAGGCCCGAGAGCAGGAGGAGCCGCGCCGTCTCGATCGCCGACGCCCCGAGGATCACGACATCGGCGTCCACGCGGCGCTGCCGGCCGCTCTCGTCGATGAACGACACGCCGGTCACCCGCGAGCGGCTCGCGTTCACGCGGTAAACGAACGCGCGCGGCTCGAGGCGGGCACCGGCGAGCAGCGCATGGTGGAGGAACGACACGGCCGCGCCGCCGCGGGCGTTGATCGGGCAGCCGTAGCCGGAGCAGAAGCCGCAGGAGTTACAGCGTGGCCGGCCATCGTAAGCGGTCGAGTTGACCGCCATCGGGAAGGGATAGGCGGTGAAGCCGAGGCGGCGGGCGCCCTCGGCGAGGAGCGTTCCACCGTACATGGGCGGGTTGGGCGGCATCGGGAAGGGCTGGCTGCGCGGCGCCTGAGCGAGCGTCGCGGCCGGCATCTGCGCCACGTCGCCCTGCACGCCGAGGCGCTGCTCGACCTCGTCGTAGAAGGGCGCCAGCTCGTCGTAGGTGAGCGGCCAGTCGGCGACGTTGGCGTCGGGCACGGGCCCGTAGAGCGAGAGGCCCTTGAAGTCCTGGCGCCAGAAGCGCGGCGTCTTCGCGTCCCAATGCACGGTGCCGCCGCCCACCACCGTGGGCAGCGTGTTCACGTCGCCCACGAACGAGCGCGCCACGCCCTGCTCCGCCTCCGACTGGCTGCGCGCCGTGCGCGGCTCCAGGACGATGTCCTGGTTCTCGAAGAAGCGGCCGGCCTTCACCTCGTCGTTGCCGAAGAGCGAGCCGATCGGGCCCGTCGTGCCGAGGCCGGGCAGCAGGTTCCGCCCCTTCTCGAGGATCAGCACGCGGTACCCGGCGGTCGCGAGCGCCCAGGCGGCGACGCTGCCCCCTGCGCCCGAGCCCACGATGATGGCCGACCTGCCCATCAGCTCCTCGGGATGCCGCTCCGCCCGAGCCAGAACTGCGTCCGCGACGCGCGCCGGCCGCCGAGCGCGGGCAGGAAGCGCTGCAGGTCGTCGAGCAGCGCGCCCGTGATCGACCCCGTGTCGGGCCCCGGCGTGCTCACCTCGGCGTCGGTGGAGCCGCGCGGCTGCAGGTCACCCGGCCAGCGCGAATAGCCCCAGCCGACGAGGTCGCGGTTGGCGCCGTACTCGGGCGGCCCGTACATCGCCTCGAGCGTGTTGGCGAGCGCCGCGCCGACGAAGGTCTGGAGGTCGCCGTCGGTCTGATCGGAGAGCAGGAGGTCCTGCGCGGGCCCGGGCGCGTCCTTGAAGTCGACGCCGAAGGCCTGCTGCGAGCGCTCGTCCAGGTGCGCGAGCCCGCTCCGGTAGATCTCCTGGAGCCCCGTCACCGGGCCGGCGAACTCCCGCTGCGGGATGCCCAGGCTGCCTTCGATGCGGATGCGCCAGCCGAGCTCGGCGTGCGCATCGAGCGGGACGAAGTCCGCGAAGTCGTCGTGCGTCGCGCCGGCGCGGTCCGAGAACGGCCCGCCCGCGTGGATGAGCGGCTGCGCGAACGTGAAGGCGGCGAGCAAGAGGTCGATCGCCTCGGCCACCCCGGCCTCGAGCGCGCCGGGATCCGGATCGTCGGGTGGACCGGGGATGAAGCGGGCGGTGACGGCGCGCAGCGTGTCGAGCTCGTGCGCGGTTAGGAAGCGGCCGCCCTGGCCCGGTCCGGGCGCGCTCGCCATGAGTGCCTCGAGGCGCCGCGGCCGCACGAGCGCGAGGAGGCCGAGCGCACCCGCAGCCTGCAGGAACGCGCGGCGGCCGACTCCCGCTGGCATGGCGCGGCCGACTAGAACAGAGGCCCTCCGTCGCCGGCAATCCCGTTCGACTGGAAGGGTCGAGCCGCTGTACGGGATTACTCAGGTTGCAATACGGGATTCACTCGCCCTGCCCGCCTCAAGGGACGGGACCGCAGACCCGGGTGCTGCACGGGCCGGGGGACATCTCTCATCGCTCGAGTGCCCCCGGCCTGCCGTGCCGTTTCTCAGCGCCCGCGCCCGCTGCCGCGGTGCGAGTTGGAGCCGTCGTCGCCTGCCGGATCGTCGGCGTGTAGCGGATCGGGGTCGTCGCCATCGGCGATGCCGTCGTTGTCGGTGTCCGCGTCGTCCGGATCGAGACCCAGGGCCGTCTCATCGGCGTCAGAGAGCCCGTCGCCATCCGTGTCCACGTCGCCGGGCTCGGCCTCCACCTCCTGCTCTGGCGGGTCGGCGAGCCCGTCGTCCGTCCCCCGTGCGGCTGCGGGCACGATGCTCAGGCCCCACAGCAGGACGGTCGCGCTGAGCAGCCCCGCGGCCATCTTCATCGTCCTTCTCGTCTTCATCTTGTCGTCTCCTCTCGTTTGACGGGTGAGCGCATCCACTTCGGAAAGTCGTGGGACATTCGCCGCACCGTCGCAGCAAGAGCAACCGCCTTGCCAGCGCGATTTGCCGGGAACATCGTCCGCGGGGCGGCGTGATCGGGGGAAAACCCCCATTACGTTGCGCGTAATAACGCTACGCGCGGGAGGCCTTAGGGGTTCGCGAGCGGCGCCGGGTGAAAACGGAGCCTACCGGCTGCCCCTGTGGACTCCCGTAGGTCCACCCGGGAAGTCCCCAATGCCGACTACGCAAGGCTTTAGTGACGCTAGGATACTAGCGCGATGGAGTTTGCTAGGTATTTCCACACGGCATTCGCAGGCCCGTGGAGACGCCGCGCCGACCGAGCTCATGATCTCCTGGAGAGGATCGTTGCGTCCACTCGGATCTCTACGGTGCGTTCGCCTTCCCCTTCACATGACGTGCGTGCCGAGCCAGGTGGACGTCGACTACGAGGGCGGCGAGATCCTGCCGAGCAGCGCCTGCGGTACGGCCGTCGCGCCGGCGGCGGCTGGCAGGTCACCCGTCGCGACGGTGAGGGGCGATTCCTATGCCGCCCTGGGCGTCTCGGCCTCCTTGCCTCGCGGAGAGACGCGAAGCGACCACATTCGTCTCCACATCCCGGTCGCCACGCCGAAAAGCGTGCGGCCGGCCAAAACGGTGGCGCTCAGCGCCACGTACCCGGCGATCACCGACATCGAGACCGCCGTGCCAACGACCCACGAGAGCAGTCCCAGGCCTTCACCTCTCGCATCACGTGCGTCCATTCGACCCTCCGAACTGTACTGTATTGACGGGCCGCTCTTCAGTTTCGATCGCTACCCTCCGGAAGTGTCGCACGGCATCCTCGACGCGAACCGAATCGAACGGGTCGTCGGGGCGACAGTCGGCGAGATGACCGGAGAGCTGCACCATCTCGGCGGGCGTGAAGCGCCCTGCCAACAGCACCGCCCGCTTGCAATGACAGCACGACACCAGCTCCCGCACGCGATACAGCCTACCAGGAAAGGATTGCCGCGAGGTCAATTGACCGTGAACCTCTCGTTGCGATGCGGAGAACTCTGCAATCGCCCACCATCTCTGGCCTGCCCATGCAACCGAGTCCAGCGCGCGTCGGCGCTCGGCGCCGGGCCGCATGCCTCTCCGCGGTGCGGCTACGCCTGCGGCGGCGCCGCCGGCACGATGCGCGCGTGGCGGCGGTCCTTGCGGAACCGCGCGACCGTCGACCAGCGCGAAGAGGGCTGCCTCAGGGCTCAAGAGCTCGCGACGGACGGCGGCCTCCGAAGAGGAAGATGCTCAATGCAGTGAGTGCGGTAGTGATGGCCGTTACGGCGAGCGAGAGCGTCGTGATGCCAGCCTTGTAGAGGTAAGCGCTTCAAACGGGGTATCTGCCCCGATCGCGTACTAGCAGCCCGGCTCCCTTCCATCATGACACAGCACACAACGACCGCCCGGACCACGCATCGACACGCCTTCCATCGGTGGCGGACGGCGCGCCTTCTCGGCGCCGTCGGTGCTCATCGTCCAGCTTCAACACCCCGTCCGAGGTGTCCAAAGGTGGACTTGCAATCGCAACTACGCGGATTACGAGCGGATGGGGAGGGAGATTCGAACGCCGGGCGGGAAAAAGCGTCGGCGGCGGCTAACTGCCCGAGAAGGCGGACCAATCAGCGAATCAGCGGCAATTTCGCCTCCGAACGCGTCGGCCCAAAAAACCCCAGGAAAACCCAGGTCCGCCCCAAGAAAACGGGAACGGTTCCCGCTCGACTGAAGGGAGTGGGAAGAGTCGATCTCCCTACACCTGTCGTTGTTTGGATCTGCCTCGTCGAGCCCCCAATCTGTCCGGAATCGCAAACCCCGACATGTTGAGAGGCCACGGGCCGGCTCTTGGAGGGTCGTCGGATGCTCAGGACATGCTTGTCCGCTGTGGCGGACGGATTCTCGCGAGTCCACCGTCGATTCGACCTTCCCGGACCGGCCCGCGCCTTGCTTCGGGCTCGAGAGTGAGTACATGGTCAGCTTTTTTGCTTGACTAACACTGGAAGTCCATGGGAGGAGCCTTTCCGTCGTCGAGGGAAGCTTGCCCTTGATCTCAGCCACTGGAACCGCACATGACGCCTCTCGCGGCGACAAGGCCCGCCGTACCGAGCGCCAGCTCGGCAGTCGCCATCCGGCCGAACCCAGAAGCCCGTTCGACGGGACCAAGTGCCGCAACGACGCGCGCGCGGTCGCGACAGCAATCATCATACGGGCTTAGCATAGAGGGGGGACCCACGATGTCTGCTAGGACACTAGGACTGTATGCCGGCTTCCTCGTCGCGATCTCGGCGGCGCCGGCAGGGGCGACACCGTTCGCGTACGTGGGATCGAATGTTGGCGGAAGCGCCAGCATCAAGGTGATCGACACGGCCACCGACACGGTCGTCGCGACGGTGCCGATGGACGTTGCTGTGGGTGGCGTCGCCGTGAGCCCGGACGGCTCGCGGGTCTACGTGACTCCGTACAGCATCAAGGTGATCGACACCGCGACGAATACCGTGACGGCGACGATCCCGAACCTCGGGACCACCTTCTCCCCGAGGGTGAGCCCGGACGGGACGCGACTCTACGTGCTCAACTATACTGGGGCCTCGTCGGATGTCCTCCAGGTGATCGATACGGCCACGAACACGCAGGTGGGTACCGTGCAGGTAGGCGGAAGCACCCAGGAGATGGTGATCAATCCGACCGGAACGCGGATTTACGTGCTCCGCGGGCCGGGCGGCAACATCGACGTGGTCGACACTGCGACCAATTCTGTCATCACCACGATCACCGGACTCGACTGGCAATTGCACGCCGCCATCACTCCCGACGGCACGAAGCTGTACACGGGAGGCCGGCAGAGCGCGCCCATCGCCGTCATCGACACCGCCACGAACAGCCTCGCGACGACGATCCCGATTCTGTACGGGTTCAGCGGGCTGGCGATGAAGCCGGACGGGACACGGCTCTACGCGACTACCGCGGGCACGAATACGATCCACGTCGTCGACGTCGCGACCAACACCCTCCTCACCGACGCCCCCGCCGGATGCAGCGGCGGCGGCTCCATCGCCATGAACCCCGCGGGCACGCGCGCGTACTTTCACGCGGGCGACGGCTGCGACGGCGGAGTCGAGAGGGTCTTCGACACCGCGTCCAACACGGTCGTCGGCGCCGTTTCGGTGAACGGTCCCGCGGGCTCCGGCCCCACGGGCTCCGGCCTCTACATCGGCCCCTTCTGCCCGAACGCGTGCAGCGACGGGAACCCGTGCACCACAGACAGCTGCAACCAGATCAGCGGCTGCATCCATACCTACAACACCGGCCCCTGCGCCAGCGACGGGAATCCTTGCACCAACGACGTGTGTGACGGCGCGGGGATGTGCACGCACCCCAACTCACCCGCGGGCTCATCGTGCAATGACGGCACGTTCTGCAACGGACCCGACACCTGCGACGGCGCCGGCGGCTGCACGAACCATGCCGGCGACCCGTGCGTCGGGGGTCCCGAGTGCGCGCACACGTGCAACGAGGCGGCCGGCAACTGCTTCGATGTCGTGACGACCCCGTGCACGACCGACGGTAACGTGTGCACCGACGACCACTGCAATGGTACCGGAGCGTGCATCCATTCGAACAACACGGCTTCTTGCGACGATGGCGTGTTCTGCAACGGAACCGACGTCTGCGCCGGCGGCACGTGCACGCACAGCGGGGATCCATGCGCGAGCGGCCCCGAGTGCTCCCGTACGTGCAACGAGACGCCCCACAACTGTCTTGACCCGGCGGAGACTCCGTGCGCGCCCGACCTGAACCCCTGCAGCCTCGACCAGTGCGACGGCGCGGGCGCCTGCGCGCATCCCGCTGGAAATACCGGCGCCGTCTGCCGTCCCGCCGCCGGGCAGTGCGACGTCGCCGAGACCTGCACGGGCGCCAGCACCGCCTGCCCCGCAGACGGATTCAAGCCCAACGGCACGGCGTGCGATGACAGCAACGCATGCACGACCGCCGATGCTTGCAGCAACGGCGCCTGCGTCGGCGGCCCGATGACGGTCTGTCCGCTCTGCGAGACTTGCGTCGCGCCCTCCGGATGCGCCGTCGGTCCAAAGGCGGGTTGCCAGGCGGTCACCACGCCCCAGGCGGCGTTCCTGGAGCTCAAGGACGGGACACCGAGCACAAACCACAAGGTGACGTTCAAGTGGACGAAGGGTGCCGCCACGAGCTTTGCGCAGCTCGGCAATCCGCTCACGACGGACGACTACGCGCTCTGCGTGTTCGATATGACTGGTACACCCAGCTTGCTCCTCAAGGCGACCGCACCCGCCAGCGGGACGTGCGCCGGCAAGGCCTGCTGGAAGCAGCTCGGCTCAACGACGTCTCCGAAGGGATGGAAATACGCCGACAAGGACGCGACGCCCGACGGCCTGACGCTACTGCAGGCGAGCAGCGGCGCCCTGGGGAAGGCGAAGATGACGGTGAAGGGCAAGGCCAACAACCTGCCCGTCGGCACGTTCAGCACCGTCGGTAGCGCAATCACGACGCAGATCCAAGCCGAAAACGGCACGTGCTGGACCGCAGCCTGCTCACTCGTCACCAAAAACGCAGCCGGTGACTTCAAATGTAAGGGTGAATAGAGTTCCGAAGGGCGGTCCGAGTCCGGGACAGTGACAGCATGCGAGCGGAGCGGCTTCCGTCCCGCATCCGGTTGCCGACCCCCCGGACCACGGCGCGACACGGCGTCAAGCGACAGCGGAGCGGCGACCTTCTCAGGGCCGTCGGGGGCCATCAGCACCCCCCCCCCGACACCCGGCTCGGACATCCAAAGACAGTCCAAAGCTGCCATTAGCATCGTAACTACGCGACACTACGGAGGGGGGAGATTCGAACGCCGAAGACCCAAAATCCGCCGGCGCAAGAAACCGAGGAAATCGGCGTACCTATCGAACCTGCTTCCGCTTCTTCGCCGAAGGCCGAATCCCAAAAGAACCCAGAAGAACCCAGATGTGACCCAAAAAAGCGGGAACGGTTCCCGCTCAACTAGGCCGTCAACGACACCGCGAGACCGAGTCTCTGCGACCTATGCCCACAGTCTCACGCGAGCGCGGGACGGGACTCGATGGCGATCCAGGCCGCGGGTTCCAAGCCGCTCGGAGGCGCGCATCGTCCGTTGACGTCCGGCAGCTCACCATCCGTATGACGGAGCGAGGTTCCTACCGCAGCCTCGATGCTGGTTGTCGGTCTCGTGGCGCTCGGCCATGTGAAGTTTCCCGACTGACATGACCTGCGCGAAGTGCGGTCGCGAGAGCCCCGATCGCGAGTGCGGCGCCGCCTTCGCCTCGCGCTGCCCCGGCCGCGGGACCGAGCTGCCGCCCGCCGCGAAGTTCTGCCTCGAGTGCAGCGCGAAGGTCGCCGAACGGACGCCCCCTTTGCGCGCGCCGCGCGAGTACACTCCGCGGCATCTCGCCGAGAAGATCCTGCAGTCCAGGTCCGCCCTCGAAGGCGAGCGCAACAGGTCACCGTGGTGTTCGCCGACGTGAAGGGCTCGATGGAGCTTGCAGAGCAGCTCGACCCGGAAGCGTGGTCGGAGATCATGCAGGCGTCGAGCGCTTCGAGGGCTTCGTGACAAGTTCACGGGCGACGGCATCATGGCGCTCTTCGGGGCGCCGATCGCGCACGAGGACCACGCACAGCGCGCCTGCTATGCGGCGCTGCACCTCC
>VBKF01000120.1 GCA_005888095.1 Deltaproteobacteria bacterium
AGCGGCCGAGCCTCTGCGCCAGCTTCCGGGCAGCCTGCCGCGGGCTCTCGCGCTGATGACTGCCGGTGCGCGGGCGCCGGCGGACCTTGCCCTGAGTCACGTGACGGTGCTCCTCGGGCTGCGCGCGTCGGCCGCGCTCGATGCGGTGCTGGCCGCGCAGCAGGATCCGCGCTCGCCGCGGTTCCGGCGCTGGCTCGAACCCGCGGAGATCGCCGACCGCTTCGGCCCGTCGCGCGCCGAGTACGCGCGGGTGCGGCGGTGGTTCGAGACCCGCGGCTTCCACGTCGTGCACGACTCGCCGCTGCGCATCGCGCTGGTCGTGGCGGGCACGGCAGGCGACTTGGCCGCGGCGCTCGGGACGCCGATCCGCTTCTTTCACGACCGCGACGCTCGCGTCTACCACGGTCCCGAGACGGCGCCGGCCCTCCCGGCGGAGGTCGCCGACTCGGTGCACGGCATCCTCGGGCTCGACGATCTCCCGCATTTCGAGCCGCTGGTGCGGCTGGGAAGCGACGACGTGGCGCTCGGGCCGAAGGACTTCGCGCTCGTGTACGGCGCCGCGGCGTTGCAGGCGAGCGGCGCCACCGGCGCCGGCGGCGCGATCGCGGTCATCGTGCGCAGCAACTTCCCCGACGCGGACGTCGCGGCCTTCGCCGCCGCGTACCTGCCCGCTGGGACGACGCTCGACGTCCAGCGCGTGTTCGCCGATACCGATCCGGGCATGCTCGCCCGTGCCGAGGTGACCGAGGTGCTGCTCGACGCCGAGTGGGCGGCGGCGGTCGCGCCCGCGGTCCGGGTGAACGTCGTCATCGGCGACCGGTCGAACGACATCCCCGGGGCGATCGAGAAGGCCGTGGAGGGCCGGCTCGGCGACGTGATCTCGGTGAGCTTCGGGCTGTGCGAGATCAGGGCGTCCACTGCGGAGACCGAGCTCTTCGATGTCTGGTACGCGATCGCCAACGCGCAGGGCCAGACGGTGCTGGTGGCGTCGGGCGACGACGGCGCCACCGCCTGCCTGCCGAACACGCGTCCGGCGGTGAACGCGCTGGCCGCCTCGCCCCATGCCGTGGCCGTGGGCGGGACGACCCTCGACCCGCGCTTCGACGCCTCCGGGAATGCGACGGGCTACGGCGGCGAGACGGTCTGGAACGAGGGCCGGGGGGCGGCCAGCGGGGGAGGGGAGAGCCTCGTGTTCGCCCGGCCGCGCTACCAGCTCGGCCCGGGACTCCCGCCGCTCACTGGGCGAGGCCTGCCCGACCTCGCGCTCGCCGCGAACCCCGACGCGCCAGGCTACGTCATGGTGTCGGGCGGGACGTCGGGCGTCGTGGGCGGGACGAGCGCCGCGACGCCCGCCCTCGCCAGCGCCCTCGCGCTGGTCAACGAGGTCCAAGGGGCCGCGGGACTCGGTCAGCTCGGCCCGACGCTCTACCGGCTGGCGGGAGAGCAGGCACGGGGGCTGAGGGGGCCGGTCTTTCACGACGTCACCCAGGGGACCAACGGCTTGTTCGCGGCGGCTCCCGGCTTCGACCTGGCGACCGGGTGGGGCTCGCCGATGATCGATGCGCTCGCGCCGGCGCTCGGCGGCGGCGGTGGACCCTGCGTCCCCGAGAGCCATTGCCTCGTCCCCGGCACCGGCGGGGCCAGGCGCTCCTGCGCGGCCGAGTGGCTGGTCGAGGCGAGCGCGCTCGCTCGACGGCCCTCGGGCATTCCTCGGGTCCGGCAGTTCTGCCGGGACGGCGATCCCGGCTGCGATGCGGACGGCATGGCCGACGGCCAGTGCACCGTGAACGTGGCGCTCTGCCTGAACGTCCTCGACGAGCGGTTCCTCGACACCCGCGGCGCGGCGGCCTGTCGGCCCGACGTCGTGGGCCAGGTGAGCCTGCTGGCGCCGACCCCAAGCCGCCGGCGACCGGCCGTCACCGCCGACCGGCGGGCGTTGCACGCCGCCGTCCGCGCGCTCCCGGAGCGTCCGACCGCACGGCGCGGCGAATGCACCGCGACCGTACCGATCATTGTTCCCGCGGGACCCGACGGCCAGCCGGGCCGCGTGCGCCTGCGCGCGAGCGTCGTGGGGTCGGACGGACCATCCCTCGCCCGCGTGACTCTCCTGTGCCTCGGGTGAGGGGAGCGACCGTGGCGCACCGAGCCGGATACGCCGCCATCGTCGGGCGCCCGAACGTCGGCAAGTCGACCCTGCTGAACGCGCTCGTCGGGACCAAGGTGGCGATCGTCACGCCGAAGCCGCAGACGACGCGCAACCGTCTGCTCGGCATCCGCACGTTGCCCGGCGCGCAGATCGCCTTCCTCGACACCCCGGGCATCCACGAGGCGCGCTCGCCGCTCAACCGCCGCATGGTCGAGACTGCGCGCCAGGCGCTCGCGGAGGCCGATGTCGTGCTCCTCCTGATCGACGCTGCCACGGGCGTCACGCCCGGCGACCGGGTGCTGGCCAACACGCTCGCGCCGCTCCCGGCAACCACCATCGTCGTCCTGAACAAGGTCGACCGCGTCGCGCGCCCGGAGCTGCTCCCCCTGATGGCCACGCTGGGGGAGCTGCTGCCCGGGCGCGAGATCATCCCGGCGAGTGCCCTGACCGGAGAGAACGTCGACACCGTGCTCGGGCGGGTGGTCGAGGCGCTGCCCGAGGGCGAGCGTCTCTATCAGGCCGACGAGTACACGACGGCGACCGAACGCTTCCTGGTCCAGGAGCTCGTCCGCGAGCAGCTCTTCCGGCAGACGGAGGAGGAGGTTCCGTACGGGACGGCCGTCCTGGTCGAGGAGTTCACCGAGCGGCCGGAGGGGGACGTGCTCTTCGTCCGCGCCACCATCCTGGTCGACCGGCCGAGCCAGAAGCCGATCGTCATCGGCGCGGGCGGCCAGCGGCTGCGCGAGATCGGCCGGCGCGCGCGTCTCGAGGTGGAGGCGCTCTGCGGCAGGCGCGTGTTCCTCGAGCTCTTCGTCAAGGTGGAGCCCGGGTGGGCGAAGAACCCGCGGCGGCTCGGCGAGCTGGGACTCTGATGGCGGCGCGCGAGGAGCCCGCCGCCGGCGTGCCGGTGGTGGCGATCGTCGGGCGGCCGAACGCGGGGAAGTCGACGCTGTTCAACCGTCTCGTCCGCGCCCGCCGCGCCATCGTGGACGACGTGCCCGGCGTCACTCGCGACCGCATCGTCGCGCCCGCCGAGCACGCCGGACGGCGGTTCCTGTGCGTCGACACCGGGGGCTTTGCGACCGGCGCCCGGCGCGATGCCTCGACGCTGGCCGCCCGGGTGCGGGAGCAGACGCTCCGCGCCGTGGCCGAGGCCGAGTGCGTGCTGTGCGTGTTCGACGCCCAGGCGGGTCTCATCCCCGAGGACCGTGAGCTCGTGCGGCTGCTCGGCCGGAGCGGCAAGCCCGTCGCGTTCGTCGTGAACAAGGTCGACACGCCCGCTCGCGAGCGCCTGCTCGCGGACTTCTACGCCGCCGGCATCGACCGCCTGCTCCCTGTGTCGGCCGCCCACGGCCGGGGCCTCGAGGCCCTGCGCGACGCGATCGTCGCCATGCTGCCGCCGCTCGGCTCCGCGGCGGCCGGGACGCCGGGCACGCGGCTGGCGATCGTCGGACGGCCGAACGTCGGCAAGTCCTCGCTGCTGAACCGGCTGCTCGGCGATGAGCGCGCGATCGTCACGGCCGAGCCCGGCACCACGCGGGACGCCATCGACACGCCGCTCGCGGTCGGGGGCCGCCCGTACGTCCTGATCGACACGGCGGGCATCCGCCGCCGGGCGCGCACGCGCGAGCCGCTCGAGCGCCATGGCGCGGTGCGCGCGATCGGCACGCTCGCGCGCGCCGACCTGGCGCTCGTCGTGCTCGACGCGACCGAGGGCATGACGGACCAGGACGCGCGCATCGCGGCTCGCGCGCGAGCGGCGGGACGCGGCGCCATCCTGCTCGCCAACAAGTGGGACGCGGTGCCCGCGGAGCGCCGCGATGCGACCACGTTCCGGCGCGCGCTCGCCGAGCTGCGGCCGGCGTTCGCCGACCTGCCGCTCCTCTGCGTCTCCGCCCGGACGGGTGAAGGCCTGGGCGAGCTCTTCAGGCTCGTGGCGCGCGTCGAGCGGGCGTACGACGCCGTGCTGCCCACGGCCGAGCTCAACCGCGCGCTCCAGGCGGCCGTCGAGGCCCAGGCCCCGCCCGGCGTCGGCGGCCGGCCAGCGCGGCTCTTCTACGCCACCCAGACCGGCCGGCGCCCGCCGGAGGTGACGGTGTTCGCGAGTGCGCCCGAAGGGGTGCCGACCTCGTACGCGCGCTACCTCACGGCCCGGATCGCCCGCACCTTCGAGCTGGTCGGGGTGCCGCTGCGGCTCGTGTTTCGCGCCCGGCCGCGGGCGACCGGAGTCCGGCGGTCGCGGCAGCGGCGCGCCTTCCGGAAGTAGGTCCCGCTCGCTGCCCGTATCGACCCAGCTGCTGCCGTAGGTCTCTAGCTCCTACGATTGTCCCCTCCACGTCCGCGTGGCAGACTCGCGGCATGCGAGACGCCCTTCAGGGGCCAGCGCTGCATCGTGCGATCGCTCGCGTCGTCGCGCGCCATCTCGATCCGCGTGCACATCGCGTGTGGATCGTCGGCTCCGAAGCTACGGGCACGGCGCTTCCAGGTTCGGACGTGGACGTTGCTCTCGAGGGACCGGCGCCGGTCGATCTCGAGCGGCTTGCGAGACTGCGGTCCGATCTCGACATGCTCCCCACCCTGCGCGGCTTCGACCTCGTCGATCTCCGGCGAACCAGCGAAGGGTTCCGGCGCGAGGCACTCCGCGTCGCGATCCCGCTGGAGCTTTCGGCCTCGGGATAGACGACGTGTCGAAGGCCAGTGAGCTCCTCGGAGATTTCGCGCACGCCGTCGACCGGCTTGCGGAAGCCTGCGAACGCGTCGCCGCCGACGCGACCGGGGATGCGCTCCTTCGGGATGGCCTCATCCAGCGGTTCGAATTCTGCTTCGAGCTCGGCTGGAAGGCGATCCAGTCGGTGGCCGGCACCGAGGGTGTCGTCCTGCGCAGTCCGAAGACCGCGCTGGCCCTCACCAAGCGAGGAGTTGGAGCACCGCGAATGCCGCGATCGTACCGAAGAAGGCGAGGTGATCACGGCAGATGGCGTGCGCCAGCCGACTCTGCACGTCGGGCGGGTCGGCGCGCGAGCCGAGCCGGACCGCGTTCGGCACCGTGCGCGCCCTCGCCGCGACGATCGGTATCCCGCACAGCGCGAGCGACAGCAGGCGAAGCGCAGGCGACCCCACGCCCCGGAAGAGCCCGATCAGCGTGCCACCCGCCGTGACCAGCATCACGACCCCCACCAGGTAGTTCATCGGTCGCGCCTGGGTTGTCACCCGCCGGTAGTACGCCGCGATCGAGGCGAGCACCTCCTCCGGGAGCGGATCGGCACCGCGACCACGGCCGAGCACCTGCACGTCGAACATGAGGTCGAACCAGAGCACCGCCAGCAGAAAGCCGGCGCACAGCGCCAACACGGCGGCCATGGTAGCATGGTTCACCGGAGTTGATCCCGCCGAGGACGCTGCCGTCGGGGCAACCCGGCTTGCCCGGGCCGTGGCTGCCTGCTAAGAAACCCCATGGCGCAATCGAAGGGGCTCACCCGGCACTTCCGGGCGGGCCCCTTGGTGTTTTTGGAGGGCGACGCATGACGGCCGAGCTGCGTGAAGGGCTCACCTTCGACGACGTGCTGCTCGTCCCCGCGGCCTCCGACATCCTCCCGCGCGACACCGAGGTCACGACGCAGCTGACGCGTGCGATCCGGCTCAACGTCCCGCTGCTGAGCGCCGCGATGGATACCGTCACCGAGGCGCGGACGGCGATCGCCATGGCGCAGGAGGGCGGTCTCGGCGTGATCCACCGCAACCTGTCGAGCGCCGAGCAGGCGCTCGAGGTCGAGAAGGTGAAGAAGTCCGAGAGCGGCATGATCGTCGACCCCATCACCGTGCGCGCGGAGCAGCCGATCTCGGAGGCGCTCGAGATCATGCAGCGCTTCCACATCTCCGGCCTGCCGGTCACGCGCGAAGGCAAGCTGGTGGGCATCCTCACCAACCGCGACCTCCGCTTCGAGAAGCGGCTCGACCGCACCGTGGGTGAGGTCATGACCCGCGAGCGGCTGGTGACGGCGCGTCCCGGGGTCACCCTCGAGGAGGCGAAGGAGATCCTGCACCGCTACCGGATCGAGAAGCTCCCCGTCGTCGACGAGCGGGACCAGCTCCGCGGGTTGATCACCGTCAAGGACATCGAGAAGACGATCCGCTACCCCAACGCCGCCAAGGACGAGCTCGGGCGGCTGCGTGTCGGCGGCGCAGTCGGGACGGGACCGGACCGGGAGGCGCGCGCCGAGGCGCTGGTCCGGGCCGGGGTCGACGTGCTGGTGGTGGACACGGCGCATGGCCATTCCGGCGCCGTCATCGACGCCGTGCACGCCATCAAGGGCGCCTTCCCCAAGGTCGACCTGGTGGCCGGCAACGTGGCAACGGCCGACGGCGCCGCGGCGCTGATCAAGGCCGGGGCCGACGCCATCAAGGTCGGCATGGGCCCGGCGTCGATCTGCACGACGCGCGTCATCTCCGGCGTGGGCGTGCCGCAGCTCACGGCCATCCGCGAGGCGGCGGGACCGGCAGCGCGGGCGGGCGTTCCCGTGATCGCCGACGGCGGCATCAAGTTCTCCGGCGACGTCACGAAGGCGATCGCCGCCGGCGCCGACAGCGTCATGATCGGCGGGCTCTTCGCGGGCACCGAGGAGAGCCCGGGCGAGACGATCCTCTACCAGGGCCGGACCTACAAGCTCTATCGCGGCATGGGATCGCTCGAGGCGATGCGCGAGCGCGAGGGAAGCCGCAACCGCTACTTCCAGGACGAGGAGGCGCTCATCGACTTCGGTACGAAGCTCGTGCCCGAGGGCATCGAGGGGCGGGTGCCGTACAAGGGCTCCCTCTCCTTCATCGTGCAGCAGCTCGTCGGGGGGCTGCGTGCGGGCATGGGGTACCTCGGCGCCCGCACGCTGGCGGACCTGCGGCGGGCCATCTTCGTCCGCGTCTCCGCCGCGGGGCTCCGTGAGAACCACGTCCACGACGTCTACATCACGAAGGAATCGCCCAACTACCGTCTCGACTAGGACACGCGCGGGAGCGGGGCGGCGGTGATCCTGATCCTCGACTTCGGCTCGCAGTACACGCAGCTCATCGCCCGCCGCGTGCGCGAGCTGCACGTGTACTGCGAGATCCATCCCTTCGACGTGCCGCTCGACACCGTCCGGCGGCTGGCGCCCGCGGGCATCATCCTCTCGGGCGGCCCGGCGAGCGTCTACGACGACGGGGCGCCCATGCCCGGACCGCCCGTGCTCGATCTCCTGCGCACCGGCACGCCGCCCGTGCTCGGCATCTGCTACGGCATGGGGGTGCTGAACCTCGCCTTCGGCGGCGAGGCGGCGCGGGCGAGCCGAAAGGAGTTCGGACCGGCCGACATCCGCATCCTGCACCTCGATCCGCTCTTCGCCCTCGGGGGCGGCCGCACGACGCGCGTCTGGATGAGCCACGGCGACCGTATGACGGCGCTCGGGCCGGAGCTCCAGACGCTCGCCGCGAGCGAGAACTCGCCGCACGCCGCCTTCCGGCACCGCGACCAGCCGATCTACGGGGTCCAGTTCCACCCCGAGGTGACGCACACCGTCGACGGCAGGGAGATCCTCCGCAACTTCGTGCTGCGCGTCGCCGGCGCCCGGCCGGACTGGACGATGGAGAGCTTCGTCGATGCCTGGCTGCCGCGCGTGCGACAGCGGGTGGGTGCCCAACGTGTCATCTGCGCCCTCTCGGGCGGCGTCGACTCGGCGGTGACCGCGGCGCTCGTGCACCGGGCGATCGGCGACCGCCTGACCTGCATCTTCGTCGACAACGGGCTCTTGCGCGCCGGCGAGGTCGAGGAGGTGCTCGGCGTCTGCCGGGACCGCATGGAGCTCGACGTGCGCCACGTCGACGCGGCGGCGCGCTTCCTCGAGCACCTGCGCGGCGTCGAGGAGCCGGAGCAGAAGCGGCGGATCATCGGGGGGACCTTCATCGAGGTGTTCGAGGAGGAGGCGCGGCAGATCCCCGACGTCGGCTTCCTGGCGCAGGGGACCCTCTACCCCGACGTCATCGAGTCGATCTCGGTGCGCGGCCCCTCGGCCACCATCAAGAGCCATCACAACGTCGGCGGCCTGCCCGAACGGATGCGGTTCGAGCTCCTCGAGCCGCTCCGCGAGCTCTTCAAGGACGAGGTGCGGAGCCTCGGGCGCGTGCTCGGCGTGCCCGAGGAGATCGTCGGCCGCCATCCGTTCCCGGGCCCGGGGCTCGCCATCCGCGTGATCGGGGCGGTCGACGGGGAGCGGCTCGCGATCGTGCGCGGCGCCGACGCCGTCGTCCAGGAGGAGGTTCGCCGCGCGGAGCTCTACGAGGAGCTCTGGCAGGCCTTCGCGGTCCTCCTGCCGGTCAAGACGGTCGGCGTGATGGGTGACGAGCGCACGTACGAGAACGTGGTGGCGATCCGGGCCGTGCATTCCACCGACGGCATGACCGCCGACTGGGCGCGGCTGCCGGCCGATCTCCTGGCGCGCCTCTCGGCGCGCATCATCAACGAGGTCCGCGGCGTCAACCGCGTGGTCTACGACATCTCCTCGAAGCCGCCCGCGACGATCGAGTGGGAGTAGGCCCCGGCAACCCGTGAAGCACGCGACCCAGGTGGCGCTGATCCGCGAGATCTTCCGCGCCATGGATCGCGGCGTCCCGCCGCTCGCCGACCACATCGCCTGCAACGACGTGTCCGCGTACACGTCCGCCGCCCGCGACGCCCGGGAGCGCGACGTGCTCTTCCGCCGACATCCGCTCGTCGTCGGCTTCAGCTCACAGGTGCGCGCCCCCGGCGACTTCCTGACGGAGGATCTCACGCCGGTGCCGGTCCTCGTCGTGCGCAATGCCGCGGGCGACCTGCGGGCCTTCGTCAACATCTGCCGGCACCGGGGCGCGCGGGTGGTCGAGGGGTGCGGCAGCGGCGCCGTGCGCTTCACCTGCCCGTATCACGCGTGGTCGTACGACACCGACGGGCGCCTGGTGACGATCCCGGACGACTTCGGGTTCGAGGGGCTCGACCGCGGCCGCCACGGCCTGATCCCGCTCCCGGTGGAGGAGCAGCATGGCCTCGTGTGGGTCTCGCCGGAGCCCCGCGGGTCCGTCCGGGTCGGCGAGCTGCTCGGCGGGCTCGGCGACGACCTCGAGGCCTACGGGATCGCCTCGTTCGTCCACCAGGAGACGCGCGTGCTCCGCCGGCGGATGAACTGGAAGCTCGTCAGCGACACGTTCTGGGAGGCATACCACCTGCACGTCCTCCACCGGAAGAACGTGGGCCCGCTCTTCGTGCGCAACCTGGCGCTCTTCGAGGCTTTCGGCCGCTGCCACCGTCTGATCGGCGTGCACCGGTCGATCGAGCGGCTGCGGGCGCTCCCGGAGCGGGAGTGGAGCCTCGTGCCGCACGCCACCATCCTCATGAACCTCTTCCCGAACACCGTCCTCGTCATGCAGAGCGACCACGCCGAGGTCTACCGCATCTTCCCGGCGCCGGACGGCGCGAACGAGAGCCTCACCGCGGTGAGCCTGCTGGTGCCGGAGCCCGGCCCCCGCTGGGCGAGGACGATGGAGCTGCTCATCGGGGTGGTGGAGCAGGACCTCGCCCTCGGCGAGGGCATCCAGCGCAGCTTCGAGTCCGGGGCCATCGCGCAGGTGACCTACGGGCGGTTCGAGCCGGCGCTCGAACATTTTCACCGCACGATCCGCGAGGCCCTCGCGGCCGCGCCGGGCGGTGACGCGCGACCGGCGTGATCTCGGGACTCGCGCCTACCGCGGCGCCGCCAGGACGCGGCCCAGCGCGTCGGAGATCATCGCCTCGGCCGCGTTCGCGCAGTCGGCGGCGAGCGGCGCGTGCTTCCGCCGCCCGGCCCTGGCGATCGACCTGCCGGCTCTCTTGAGCAGGCCCGCAGCCTGCTGGAGGAGCCTTCGCTTGCGGGCGGGAGGAGCTCCCTCCGCCTGCGTGACGAGCGTCCCGGCCCGCGTGAACAGACGGCCCGTGTCGGGCGGCATGGTCTGGCTGCGGCAGGCGCCCTGATCGAGGTGACGGTCGAAGGCGCAGAGGACGGCCGCGAAGCCCACCTTCGGTTCCGCGGTCCGGCATTCGGCGGTCGCACCCGCGCAGCTCTTCGCCGGGGCGCACGCGTCCGCTTCGGCGCTGCACGCCGTCCCCGCAGGCTCGAACGCGTCGGCGGGGCAGGCGTCGCTGACGCCGTCGCAGCGCTCTTCGACGTCACAGGCGCCGGCCGCCGGGCGGCAGACCGCCGTGCTCTTGCCGTCGGCAGGGCAGGTGGGGCTCGTACCGGTGCAGGTCTCGGCCACGTCGCAGACGCCGGCTGCGGGGCGGCACTCGACGGTCGCGGGCTGCAGGGCGTCGGCCGGGCAGGCGTCGCTGACGCCGTCGCAGCGCTCTTCCACGTCACAGGCGCCGGCCGCCGGGCGGCAGACCGCCGTGCTCTTGCCGTCGGCAGGGCAGTCGTTGCTCACGCCGTCGCAGCGCTCTTCAAAATCGCAGGCGCCGGCCGCGGGTCGGCAGACCGCGGTGGTCTTGCCGTCGGCGGGGCAGGTGGGGCCGGTGCCCGTGCAGGTCTCGGCCACGTCGCAGTCGCCGGCCGCGGGACGGCACTCGACGGCGGCTGGCTTGAAAGCATCGGCCGGGCACGCGCTGTCCGTCCCGGTGCAGAGCTCGGCCTCGTCGCACGAGCCCATGGCCCCGCGGCACTCGAACGTCGAGGGCTCGAGCAGGTCGGCTGGGCAGCTGCCGCTCGCGCCGGTACAGAACTCGGCGACGTCGCAGCCGCCGGCCGCCGGGCGGCAGAGCGTGGTCGCCGGCTCGAATCGGCAGGTGGATGAGCAGCAATCGCCGTCCTGCACGTTGCCGTCGTCGCACTGTTCGCCGGGATCGAGGACGCCGTCGCCGCAGCGGCGGACGCGGAACACGGCGACCGCCGTGTCGGCGGAGCCCGCGGCGTAGACGCTCGCCCCGTCGGGACTCACGGCGACGGCCTGGGCCTTGTGCAGGCCGTCGACCCCTGCGATGCCGTCCCGTAGCCGCTCAACGTACGTGAGCGTCCCGGTGGCGGGGTCGCGCTCGAAGACCGCCAGGGCGTTGTCGACCGAGCCGGTGACGAAGACATGCGTGCCGTCGGGGCTCACCGCCACCGCGTCCGCCCCGTTGAGCCCGTTGACCCCGCCCACCCCGTCCTCCAGCAGCTGCACGGAGGTGAGCATGCCGGTCTCCGGGTTCCGGTCGAAGACGACGAGCGCGTCGTCGTAGCCGCCGGCGACGTAGAGGTTCGCCCCGTCGAGACTCACGGTCACGGCCTTGGCCCCGAACAGGCCGAGGACCCCGTTCTGGCCCTCGCGCTGCACCTCGATGAAGGTGAGCTTCCCGGTGGCGGCGTCGCGGCCGAAGACCGCGACGGCGTTTTCGAGTGAGCCCGCAGCGTAGACGTGGGCGCCGTCGGGGCTGACGGCCACCGCCTTGGCGCCGAGGAGACCCTGGACGACGCCGGCGTAGCCGTCGCGCTGGATCTCGACGTAGGTGAGGGCGCCGGTCGCGGCGTCGCGGCTGAAGACGGCGAGCGAGTCGTCGTTGCGGCCGGCGACGTAGACGTGCGCTCCATCGGGACTGATGGCGATCCCCTCGGCGCCGTCGAGGCCGTTGACCTTGCCGACGCCGTCATTCTTCGCTTGCACGAACGTGAGTGCCCCGGTGTCGACGTCCCGACTGAAGACCGCGAGCGCATCGCCGGTCTTGGACGCGACGTAGACGTGCACCCCATCGGGGCTGACGACGACCCCGTGGGCGCCGTTCAGGCCATCGACGCCGTCGACCGCATCCTGCTTCATCTCGACGAAGGTGAGCGCCCCGGTGGCGGAGTCCCGGTGGAAGACCGCGAGCGCGTCGTCGACCTCACCGGTGGCGTAGACGGTCCGGCCGTCCGGGCTCACGGCCACTCCACTCGCCCCGTCGAGGCCGGTGATGCTCCCGCTGCCGTTGCGCTCGACCTCGAGGAACCGGAGGTAGCTGGATGCGGTCGGTCCCGCGGCCGCCTGGAGCAGCCCCGCGCCAAGCCAGGTGGCGGCGATCACCAAGAAGAAGCGCTGCGAACGTGTCATCGTACCTTCCTGTCATTCATCGAATGGGACGACCCCTGCATGGAGCCGTCGCGATACGGAACGCGTGACATCAAGGCGCGTGCCAGGGACGCGGGTGAAGACGGGGTCGAGCGGGAGTGAGCTGCGGCGAACGCCGCTGCGATCGCGGGCGGCATCCCGGGAGGCCCGCGGGACAAGGAGCTCGTGTGCCGCCGGCCCGCGACGCCGGAGCAGCCGCGCAGGTCCTCGCACGGCGTCCGCACCGGCTTCCCCTACGCACGATGCCGCAAGCGCCGGTCGCCGGAGAATTCCCGGCGCGGCGGTTCGGTCGCGCGGCTGCCCGATCGTGCAGGACGCGCAGGTCGTCGCTGCACGGCAGGCTGCCGTGTCGCGAGACGCGGCGGGTGCAACGGCGGGCGCGGTGCCGCCATTGCAGCGCCGCGCGGTGATGCAGGCCGATCAGCCGATCGGGCCGCCCGGGCCTCCTACTAACGTAACTTTTTCCCTGGCCGACCGGCACGCCTCTTGCCCCAGGGCCCCCGGTCGACGACGCGAGTCACATCGCGGCGTCTTCGAAACCAGCACATCTTTCGCCGTGAACAGAGGACAGGACCTGACGCCGGTCCGGGGTGGAGCCACCTCGGGCTCGCGCAAACGGGGGGGGGACGCATGCGGGGACTCATCGCCGGCAAGTACGAAGTAGTCGAGGAGATCGGCCAAGGCGCCGCCGGGACCACCTGCAAGGTGCGCGACAAGCGGCGCGGCTCGATCGTCACCCTCAGGCTCCGGCCCGATCAGGGCGCCGACGATCCCGAGCAGCGCGCGGCCGTCGAGCAGCGGGTTCAGCTGGCCCGCGAGCTGCGCCACGACCACATCGTGCCGGTCCTCGGGCTCGCCCGGCAGGGGAGCCAGCAATACGTGGTGGAAGAGTGGGTCGACGCCGAGCCGCTCGACCACGTGCTCCGCCAGCGGCGCGCGCTCCCGCCGGCCGACGCCCTCCACGTCGCCCGGCAGCTGGCCGACGCGCTCGCCTGCGCGCACGAGCGGGGCGTGATCCACGGCGGCCTCACCCCTGCGTCGGTGTTGATCCGCTCGACGGTTCCGCCCCGTGCCATGCTCGCGGCCTTCGGCAGCGCAGACCTCGAGGCTGGACGAGCCGCCGTACCACCGGCGCTGCTCCCGTACGCCGCGCCCGAGCGTCTGATGGGCGGGGACCTCGATGCGCGCATCGACGTCTTCGCGCTCGGGCTCGTCCTCTTCGAGATGCTCGAGGGGAGGCGGCTCTTCTCCTCTGCCGACGAGCACGAGCTGCGGAACCTGCTGCTCGACGGGTCGGGGCCGCTTCTGCCCCGGTTCACTCGCATCCTTCCACCGGGGGTTTCGGCGCTCGTGGCGCGGATGATCCGCCGCTCCCCGGCCAAGCGCCCGAGCGCGGCGCAAGTGCGGAGCGAGATCGAGGCCTTCGTGCCGCGCGTCCCGTCGGGCGCGCCCGGGGCCGGCGCCTCGAAGGCGCCGACGGCGGTGCCCGCCGCGGCGACGATAACGGCCACGCCGGCCGAGGCGAAGAAGAGGGTCACGGTACAGATGCCGGCCCTCGAGGCTGACGAGCCGAGCAACGAGCCGAGCAATGAGCCGATTCTGGCGAGGCGCGTGCTCGTGCGCGCTGGCGCTCCGCGGCCGAAGACTCCCGTCGCCGGCGTGGCCCTCATCGCCGCGGTCGTGGTCGCGCTCGGTTGGCCCCTGATCCGCTGGGTGAGTTCGGCACCCGCGGCGTCGGGGCAACTCACCTCGCCCGCGCCCAGCGTGCCGCCGCGCCTGCGGGTGCCCGTCGTCGCCGAGCCGGTCGCCAAGGCGGAGGAGCGCGGCCCGGCGCTCGCAGACCCGCCGGCGGCGCCGACGACGGCCTCGCCCGACGCCGGCGCGGCGCAGGAGTCCTCCGTTCGCGCCACCGATGCCGACGCCGCGGCCGGCGACACGGATGCCCGGCAGCGAGACGGGGTCCCGGTCCCGGAAGCCGATGAGCCCTCGGGGAAGCTCGGCGCAGCGACGCTCGGTCCCCCGCCGAACGTCGCACCGCGCATCGTCGGCTACCGTCCGCGGAGCCGCGATCCGCTCAGCGTGATGGAGGGTGCCCCCGTCGACTTCAGCGTCCGGGCCACGGACCAGGATCTGAATGACCCGGTGACCTACGCGTGGTTCCTCGACGGCCGCCGGGTGAGCCAGAGGCCCGGCTGGCGCTTCGTCCCGCCGCTCGCCGCCACCGCGCCAGCTCACACGGTGGAGGTCCGCGTGACCGACCGCTCCGGTCTGCAGGCGCCGCACCTCGCCTGGCGCGTGGAGGTGAGCGCGCGGCTGTCGGACGTCAGCGTGCGTGACTGGCTCGGCCGGCTGGCCGGGGCCTGGGAGCGCAAGGACGTGTCGACGCTCCGCCTCTATGGCATCGTCACCACCGACGCGGAGGCCGACGCCCTCCGCAAACGGCTCGCTCACTCCGACGGCTCCCGCGTCTCGATCAGCAACGAGACGATCCGGACCCGGGGCAGGTACGCGACCGTGGCCTTCGACCTCACCGAGTTCGATCGGCGTGGCAAGGTGGTCTCCTCCCGTCGCGAATCC
Source organism: Deltaproteobacteria bacterium (assembly GCA_005888095.1). GTDB lineage: Bacteria > Desulfobacterota > Binatia > DP-6 > DP-6 > DP-3. The sequence continues at coordinate 14,834 of VBKF01000120.1, forward strand.
TACGAGCTCGAGAAGCAGCCGAGCGGGTTCGTCGGCCTTCGCTCGCCGGCGGCTGCGACGCGCTGACGCCTGCCGATCTGGCTTTCTAATACGATCGGGCGGGAGATCCGCTCCGGACGGCGCCGGCTTTTCTCGCCACGAGTTGACGGCCGCTCGCCCCCGCGCTACCGTGCCCTCCCGCGTCAGGCGGACGGAACCGGGAGGAGGGGTTCGGGTCGATGTCGTTCGTCCACCTGCATCTCCACACGCAGTTCTCGCTGCTCGACGGCGCCAACAAGATCACGGAGCTGCTGCCGCGGGTGCGAGCCGCCGGGATGCCGGCCTGCGCCATCACCGACCACGGCAACATGTTCGGGGCGGTGCAGTTCACGCAGGAGGCGCGCCGGCAGGGCGTGCAGCCGATCATCGGCTGCGAGATGTACGTCGCCCCGCAGAGCCGCTTCGAGAAGTCGGGCCGCATCGACGACTACGAGGCCGGCGGCAACTACCATTTGATCCTGCTCGCCACCAACCGCGACGGGTACCGCCACCTCTGCCGGCTGGTCACGGCCGGCTTCCAGGAGGGCTTCCACTACAAGCCGCGCGTCGACAAGGAGCTGCTCCGCGAGCTCGGCGGCGGGCTCATCGCGCTCTCGGGCTGCCTGCGCGGCGAGGTGGCCCACAGCCTGGCGACCGGCCAGCCGGAGAAGGCCCGCGCCGCGGCCGAGGAGCTGGCACGCATCTTCGACGGCCGCTTCTACATCGAGATCCAGGACAACCGGCTGCCGGCGCAGGAGCGCGTGAACCGCGAGCTCGTCCGGCTCGCTCGGGAGCTCGGCCTGCCCGTCGTCGGCACCAACGACTGCCACTACCTCCGTCCCGAGGACGCCGCCGCCCACGAGGTGCTCCTCTGCATCCAGACCGGCAAGACCTTCTCCGACGAGCAGCGGTGGAAGTTCGAGACCGACCAGCTGTACGTGAAGGATGCAACCGAGATGTCGGCCGCCTTCGCCGACGTGCCCGAGGCGGTTGCGAACACGCTCGACATCGCCCGCCGCTGCGACCTCGAGCTGACGCAGCAGCTGCAGTTCCCGGTCTACCGGGTCCCGGGGGACGAGACGCTGGAGGCGGTGCTCGAGCGGGAGGTCCGCCGCGGCCTCGACGAGCGCCTGAACGAGGCGCGCACGCTCGGCTGGGACCCCGCGCGCGAGCGGCTGTACGAGGAGCGGGCGCGCAGCGAGCTCGCGATCATCACCTCGATGGGCTTCGCCGGCTACTTCCTGATCGTCGCCGACTTCATCAACTGGGCGAAGAACCAGGGCATCCCGGTGGGCCCCGGGCGCGGCTCGGCCGCCGGCAGCCTGGTCGCCTGGGCGCTGCGCATCACGGACCTCGACCCGATCGAGCACGGCCTCCTCTTCGAGCGGTTTCTCAACCCCGAGCGCCGCTCGATGCCCGACATCGACGTCGACTTCTGCTTCGTCCGCCGCGACGAGGTCATCCGCTACGTGCGCGAGAAGTACGGCGCGGACCGCGTCGCGCAGATCATCACCTTCGGGACGCTCAAGGGGAAGCAGGCGATCAAGGACGTCGGCCGCGTGCTCGACTTCACCTTCGCCGAGACCGACCGGATCGCCAAGCTCTACCCCGAGCCGCGGCAGGGGAAGGACTTTCCCCTCGAGCAGGCGCTCGAGATGGAGCCGCGGCTCCGCGAGCTGCGCGACTCGGGGGAGCGCGAGGGTCGCCTCTTCGACCTGGCGCTGCGCCTCGAGGGCCTCCTCCGCCACGCGTCCAAGCACGCGGCCGGGATCGTCATCTCGAACCGGCCGCTCAGCGACGACGTGCCCCTCTGGGTGGACAAGGACGGCGCGGTCGTCACCCAGTACACGTTCACCGACGCCGAGGCGATCGGGCTCATCAAGTTCGACTTCCTCGGTCTCAAGACCCTCACGCTCGTCGACGGCATCGTGCGCCGCATCCGCGAGGGGCGCGGCGTCGAGCTGCGCGCCGATCGCCTGCCGCTGGACGACGCCCGCACCTACCAGCTGCTCGCCGACGGCGACACGATCGGGGTCTTCCAGCTCGAGTCGGGCGGCATCCGCCGGCTGCTGACGCAGCTCCGGCCCTCGGGCTTCGCCGACCTCGTCGCCATCCTGGCGCTCTACCGGCCGGGGCCGCTCGACGCGAAGCTCGACGACGGCTCGACCATGGTCGACGCCTTCATCCGCCGCAAGCACGGCAAGGAGCCGATCCGCTATCTGCACGCCGCGCTCGAGTCGATCCTGCGCGACACCTACGGCGTCATCGTCTACCAGGAGCAGGTGATGCAGATCGCGCAGGCGCTCGCCGGCTACAGCCTGGGCGACGCCGACAACCTGCGGCGCGCCATGGGCAAGAAGAAGAAGGAGGAGATGGCAGCGGAACGCCGGCGCTTTCTCACCGGCGTGCGCGCCCGGGGCACGGCGGACGAGAAGCTCGCGCGCGAGATCTTCGACCAGATGGAGACCTTCGCCGCGTACGGCTTCAACAAGAGCCACTCCGCGGCCTACGCCGCCATCACGTACCAGACGGCGTACCTGAAGGCGCACTACCCGCGGGAGTTCATGGCGGGCCTCCTCTCCCTCGAGGCGGGTGACACCGACAGCACGTACAAGAACCTCGCCGAGTGCCGGGACCGCAACATCCCGATCCTGCCGCCCGACGTCAACCAGAGCCGCGAGGACTTCACCGTGGCGGGCGAGACGATCCGCTTCGGCCTGGGGGCGGTGAAGGGCGTCGGCTCGAAGGCGATCGAGACGATCATCGCCGCTCGCGCCGAGGGGCCCTTCACCAGCCTCCACGACTTCTGCCTGCGCGTGCGCAGCCAGCTCGTGAACCGCCGCGTCGTCGAGAGCCTCGTCAAGTGCGGCGCCTTCGACTCCCTCGAGCGCAACCGGGCGCGCCTGCTCGCCAGCCTCGAGGAGGTCCTGCGCTGGGGGGCGGCGCGCGCCGAGGAGCGCTCGGCGCAGCAGATCGGCCTCTTCGGCCCGGCGGCCGGGGGCGACGCGCCGCCGCCGCTCGCCACGTCCCCGGCGTGGTCGGCGGAGGAGGAGCTCCGCGCCGAGCGCGAGGCGATCGGCTTCTTCATCACCGGCCACCCCCTCGATCGCTACGCCCAGGACCTGCGGAAGTTCACGAACGCCACGACCGGCACCCTGCGGGCGCGCGGCGCGGAGCAGCCTGCGGGCGACGGGGAGCGGAACGGCCGGCCGGACGCGCGCCCGCGCGTCCGCCTGGGCGGCGTGATCCACACCCTCAAGCTGCGAAACAGCAAGCGGGGCGACCGCTACGCCACCTTCGTGCTCGAGGACAAGGAAGGGACGGTCGAGGTCATCGCCTGGCCGGAGGCCTACCGGCGCCACGAGGCAATCATCCAGAGCGGCGCGCCGGTGGTGGTGGCGGGGGCGCTCGACGTCTCCGATGACCGCTGCCAGGTGATCGCCGACGAGGTCGCGCCGCTGGCGGCCGCGCGGGCCGAGGCAATCCGCCAGGTGCACGTGCGCGTGCCGCTGCCGGCGCTCGGGCGCGACGGACTCGAGACGCTGCGCACCATCCTCGCCGCGCATCCCGGACCGTGCGATGCCTTCCTTCACCTCGAGCGGGGCGGGGACGACCACGAGACCATCGTCGCCCTGCCGTCGAGCCTGCGGGTTGCGGCGACCGACCAGATGGTCAATGCTGTCGAGCGGGTGCTGGGCGCCGGAGTGACATCGTTCCGGTGAGCGATCGGGCACACACCACGGCCGCCAAGCGCGAGCGGGGGTTCCTGGTCGGAGCCGACCTGCCGCGCATGCTCGTGCCCGCCGCCGAGTGCGTCCGGGAGCTCGGCCGTCTCGCCGACACCGCGGGCGTCGAGGTGGTGGGCGAGGCGGTGCAGACGATTCGCCGCATCAACCCGGCCTCGTTCATCGGCCAGGGCAAGGTGGAGGAGGTCCGCGGACGCGCGGAGGAAACGAAGGCCGACGTCGTCATCTTCGACGAGCCGCTTTCCCCCGCGCAGCAGCGCAACCTCGAGCGGGAGCTCAACCGGAAGGTCATCGACCGGAGCGCGCTCATCCTCGACATCTTCGCGCAGCGGGCGCGAAGCCTCGAGGGCAAGATGCAGGTCGAGCTCGCCCAGCTCCAGTACCTGCTGCCGCGTCTCACGCGCCAGTGGACGCACCTCTCGCGGCTCGGCGGCGGCGTGGGCACGCGCGGCCCGGGCGAGACCCAGCTCGAGGTGGACCGCCGTCGCGTGCGGACGCGCATCGGCCAGCTCCACCGCCGGCTGCGCGACGTCGAACGGACCCGCGGGCTCCACCGCCACGAGCGCGCCGCGGTCCCCTTTCCGACGGTCGCGCTCGTCGGCTACACGAACTCGGGCAAGTCGACGCTGATGAACCGCCTGACCCAGGCGGGCGTGCTGGTCGAGGACCGGCTGTTCGCGACGCTCGACCCGACGGTCCGGCGGCTCCGGCTCCCCGAGGGCCTCACGGTGCTCCTCGCCGACACAGTCGGCTTCATTCACAAGCTGCCGCACCAGCTCGTCGAGGCCTTCAAGGGCACGCTGGAAGAGGTGCGGGAAGCCGATCTCCTGCTCCACGTGATCGACGTTGCGCAGAGCACCTGGCCCGAGCAGGCCCAGGTGGTGGAGGCGGTGCTCGAGGAGATCGGCGCCGGCGACCGCCCCGCCATCCGCGTGTTCAACAAGACGGATCTGCCCGCAGCCGGCAGTCCGCCGCCGGCCAGCGGGCCGGACGCGGTGTCGATCTCGGCGCGCACCGGCAAGGACGTCGGGGCGCTGCTGGCCGCCATCGAGGCCCGGCTCACCGTCGGGCTCGAGCGCGTGCGCTGCGCCCTGCCCTCGGGCCGGGGCGACGTGCTCGCCTGGCTCCGGCGCGTCGGCCGCGTGGTCGAGGAGTACTATCGGGACGGCGTGGTCATGGTCACGGCGCTCGTGCCGCCCAAGGTCGCGGGGCAGCTCCGCAAGCGCCTCCCCGAGGCGGCGGCACCTCCGTGCTGACCGTCCTCAACATCCCGAACTTCCTGACGCTGCTGCGCATCGTCGCGATCCCGTTGTTCCTGATCCTGCTCGAGGACTTCCGCTACGGCGAGGCGCTCGCCGTGTTCGTCGCGGCAGGCATCACCGACGGGCTCGACGGCGCCATCGCGCGGCTGACGCACACCAAGACGACGCTCGGCGCCTACCTCGACCCCGCGGCCGACAAGCTCCTCCTGCTCTCGGCGTTCATCGCCCTTGGGTTCATGCATGCCGTGCCGCGCTGGCTGGCGGTCGTCGTGATCTCGCGCGACGTCGTGATCGTGCTCGGCTACTTCCTCCTCTTCATGCTGACTCAACGCACCATGCAGGTGCAGCCGAGCGTCTTCGGCAAGCTCTCGACCTTCCTGCAGCTCACCGCGGTGGCGCTGGTCCTCGTCTCCCTGTGGCGGGCGGATCTGGCGCGCGAGCCGGTCCGGGTGGTCGTCTTCTACGTCACCGGCGCGATCACCGCGGTCTCCGGCCTGCAGTACATGTACCGCGGCCTCGCCTGGTTCGCGCTGGCGGCGCCCCCGACGGCGCTCGAGCCCGGGCAGCGGACGGACGACGCCGCGGCGCGCCGCCGGCGCGCCTGACGCGGCGTTCGTTTCCTTTCGCAGGGCGCCCTGCTATGGAGGCGTCGCCCATGACCGCCCGAACCCTTGCCATCATGCTAGCCGCCTCGATTTGCGCCGGCGCGCTCGGGGCGGAGGAGAGCGCGCGGCAGATCCTCGACCGCCGCAAGGCGCTCGACGACACCACGCGCCACTGGACCGACCGGCACGAGAAGCTGACCTTGCGCATCAGCGGCCGGGGCAGCGAGCGCGTGCGCGAGCTCGAGCTCTACGATCGCCGCGAGCCCGGCGACGAGCAGAAGACGATTCTCTTCTTCCTGGCACCGGCCGAGGTGAAGGGCACCGCGTTCCTCGCCTACACCCACAAGGGGCGGCCGGCCGATCAGTGGCTCTACCTTCCCGAGCTCCAGCGGGTGCGCCAGATCACGGCGCGCACGCGGAACGAGAGCTTCGTCGGGACGGACCTCACGTACCACGACCTCGACCTCCTCCAGGAGATGACCTCGTGGTCGGAGGACGACGCCGCCTCGCGCCTGCGCGGTGACGAGGCGGTGGACGGGGTCGCGTCGCACGTGATCGAGCTCGCGCCCAAGCGCGAGGACATCGGCTACAAGCGGATCGTGCTCTGGCTCGGCACGGACGACCTCGTTCCGCGGCGCTTGGAGTTCTACGAGGACGGGACGGAGCCCAAGAAGCGACTCACCCAGAGCGACGTCCGGTCGATCGGCAAGATCCCCGTGGCGCACCACCTCGTGGTCGAGACGCCCGGAGCCGGCACGCGGACGGTGATCGACACCGCGGACGTCCAGTTCGACCAGGGGCTCGAGGCGGACCTCTTCACGCAGCGCTACCTCGAACGGGGGGGACGGTGACGGCATGCGGACCGTGATCGGCCTCGTCCTGTTCGTGGCCGTCGTGTTCGCGGGGCTGCTCGCGGCGGGGATGATCCAGAACCGGCTGCCATGGACGGAGCCGCCGGGCGCCGGGCAGCGGCTTGCGACCTACCTGAACACCCACACCGCGGAGACCGTCGAGGGCTCGCCCTTCCCGGAGCTCCGCCCGCGTCACTATGACCACGTCCCGCCGCCCGAGCTCTTCGCCACGGTGCAGCAGGTGATCGGCAAGCTCGCGAGCTGGCACGTCGTCGAGCAGGATCCGGCGCACGGCTCGCTTCACGCCGTGGTGACGACGCCGCTGTGGCGGTTCCAGGACGACGTGCGTCTCCGCGTCGAGCCGGAGCCCACCACCCACGGATCGGTGCTCCTCGTCCGCTCGGAGTCCCGGGTCGGTAAGGGCGACCTCGGGACGAACACGAGACACGTCCTCGATCTCTACGCCCAGCTCGATGCGACCATCCCGCCCCCGCCCACGGCGGCCTACAAGACTCCGCCGGCGCGGACGACGCCCCTGTTCTGAGCGGCGCCGCATCGGCGGTTTCGTGATACCTCCCGCCTTTTTCCCGCGGGCTTCACGCCAAGACGGGTTGCGATCCTGGAGCGAGCCTGCCAACAGGATGCGGATGGTGGACAGGAGGGACGCGGCGCGCCGACTGGATCTCTCGGGCCGCCTCGTGCTGGTCGTCGAGGACAACGAGAGCTGCGCCGAGGCGGTCTCCGACTGGCTCGCGAGCTGCGGCGCGCTCGTGGAGACGGCCGACTCCGTGCGGGGCGCACTCGAACGCGTCCGCACCGCGTCGCCCGACGTGGCCCTGATCGATATCTGCCTGCCCGACGGCAGCGGCTGGGACTGCGTCGACCGCATCCGGACCGCGACGATGGGCGGCAAGCTCATGCCCGTGATCGCGATCACGGGCTACGCGCAGCGGGATGTCGCGCGCGAGGCGGCGGAGCACGGTGTGCGCTACGTCGTCACCAAGCCCATCGAGCCGGACGCGCTCGCCAGCGTCCTCGACGCCTGCCTGGACGCCGCGGCATAGCGGGCTACGAGCCCGGCTCGAGATGGAATCTCCGCGCGCGCCGCGCGCGCGCGGCCGAGCGAAGCGAGCGAGGAGTGAGGACCCGGCGGGCTCCGCCCGACGGGGCGAGGGGCGGAGCCCCTCGCTGATCTAGCTCATCCGCCAGCGGTGCGACCAGCGCGGGATCAGCCACCGGGCGAGCCGCCGCAGCCGGCGAATGACCGCCCACGCGGCGGCATGCGGCCCGGTGGCGTGGTAGACGAGGAGGGCTGCGAAGAACAGGGCGAGCGCCGCGGCGAAGATCACCGCCACGACGGCGAGCCAGCGCAGGTCGCTCGCCGCCACGTCTCGGCTGTCAGCTTGGAGCCGGCGGGCCACCCCTTTCCCCCCTCATGGCGGCGGCGACCATACCCGAGACGGTGTGTCGCGTGCCACCCTCAGGGCGTTCCCGGCATCGGACTCGCACGCTCGCGCCTCATCCTCTTTTTCCAGCCGAGACCACTGCTTCCGTAGGCCGAGTCATCCCTTTCTGGGATGCCTTTCCATTGACCATTCCCGGCTCCAGTCGTACGGCCCGCGACGCCCGGTGTCCGCAACGGAGGAGGGTCCATGAATCGCCTGTTCGCGCTGCCCCTGCTCGCCGTCGTCCTGCTCGCCGTCCCCGCCAGCGGCGAGTTCCCGTTTCCGGCCAACCCGAACCGCTGCGACAGCTCGGGCCTGCCGCTCGGCTGCATCCCGCTGCCCAACGAGATGAGCGGGGGCGCGGGCAGCTGCAACGGCGAGAAGTGGAAGTACGCGAGCACCAACTTCTGCACCACCGACCCCGCCGTGGACGGGAGCCCGAACGAGCTCCTCGGCGTGAGCGGGATGAGCGTCGAGATCGCGTGGCGCCTCGAGACGGGGCGGCCGGATGTGGTGATCGCGGTGCACGACTCCGGGATCAAGTGGAACGACGGCGGCGACATGAGCCAGCTCCGCAGGAAGCTCCACCTGAACCCCGGCGAGCTGCCGGCCCCGAACCCCGTGGGCGGCTGCCACGCCCCCATGGGCGGCGACCCGCGCGACTGCAACGGGGACGGCGTCTTCAACATGCCCGACTACGACGGCGACCCGGCGGTCGTGGACATGAACGGGAACGGGATCACCGACCCCGAGGACCTGATCATCCTCTTCTCGAACGGCGTCGACGATGACGGCAACGGCTACGTCGACGACATCTCGGGCTATGACTTCTTCGAGTTCGACAACGATCCCTTCGACGAGGTGCAGTACGGACACGGCACCGGCGAGGCCGAGGACTCGACCGCCGAGGCCAACAACGGCGGCGACCTCGGCGCCTGCCCGAACTGCATGGTGATGCCGGTCCGCGTCGGCGACAGCTTCGTCGCCGACGTGAACTCGTTCGCGCAGGGCGTGGTCTTCTCGGTCGACACCGGCGCGGCGGTCATCCAGGAGGCGCTCGGCACCTACAACCAGTCGAAGTTCGCCCAGCAGGCGATCGACTACGCCTACGCGCACGGCCTGCCCGTCATGGCGTCGGCCGCCGACGAGGACTCCTGGCACCACGTCTTCCCCGGCCCCTACGTCCACACCATCATGGTGAACGCGATCGCCGACTTCGGCGTCCCGACCGAGCCCAACTCGTGGCTCTTCCTGAACGGCTGCACCAACTTCGGCGGCAACCTCCAGGTGTCGGTCTCCGCGACCTCCTGCTCCTCCGAGGCGACCGGCCGCAGCTCGGGCATCGCCGGTCTCATCGTGTCGGCCGGACGCGACGCCGTCGACGCGCATACGCTCACCTCGCCCCTCACCGCGAACGAGATCCGCCAGGTCATCACGCGGACGGCCGATGACATCAACTTCGACGTCCCCGGCGGGCCCGCGGGGACGCCGCCCTCGACCGGCGGTCGGACGGTGGCCTTCCCCGACACCTCGCGCTACGCCACGCAGGCGGGCTTCGATCAGTTCACCGGCTACGGCCGCATCAACGCCCACAGCGCGGTGGCGCGGGTGCTGGCCGGCCAGATCCCGCCCGAGGCGGACGTCACCAAGCCGGTGTGGTTCCAGCTGCTCGACCCCGAGCGCGACGGCCCCTTCACGGTCGAGGGCCGGCTCGCCGCCGAGCGCGCCCCGGGCGGGTACACGTACCGCGTCCAGATCGGCTACGGCGTGCAGCCGGTCGAGGCGGACTTCATCGACATCGTGACCTTCGGCGCCACGCGCACGACGCCGCTCCAGGGCGTCCTGGCGACGATCACGCCGGCCGACATCCCGGCCCCGACGGCCGACCAGATCGCGCGGCGTCAGAACCAGCTCCCCGATCTCACGTCCGACTACGATCAGTTCACCTACACGATCCGGGTGCAGGTGCGGGACCAGCCCGGCAACCAGCTGGGCGAGGATCGCCGCACGATCTTCATCCACCACGACCCGGACCTGAAGGCGCCCTACCCGCTGAAGATCGGCGGCGACGGCGCCTCCTCGCCGGCGCTCGCCGATCTCGACGGCGACGGCAAGGCCGACATCGTCTTCGGGACGAGCGATGGTCTGGTCTACGCCAAGCACGCCGACGGCTCGGATCTCGCCGGCTGGCCGGCGGCGGGAGATCCGATCCCCTACAACCCGGGGTCGCCGGCGTACGCGACGGCAGCCATCCCGACCCCCATCCGCGGCGCGATCCTCGCCTCGGTCGCGATCGGCGACATCGACGGCGACGGCTACCTCGACGTGGTGGCCGCGGACATGGAGGGCAAGGTCTACGCCTGGGATCACCAGGGCGTGCTGAAAGCCGGGTTCCCGGTCCACGTGAACTACGCCTACTCGACGCACGCCGTGCGGGTCAGCCCCGACGAGCACAGCGACAACCGCGTCGACCGCGCGATCGTCGCCTCGCCCGCGCTCGCCGACCTCGACGGCGACGGTGGCCTGGACATCATCGTCGGCGCCAACGACCGGCACCTCTACGTGTGGGACGGGTTCGGCAACCCGCGGGCCGGCTTCCCGGTCGTGGTCGCCGATCCCACCCGCGTCTCGATCGATCCGGGAACCCACAAGGTGACACCGCTCGCGGGCACTTGTAACGGCAGTCCAGGGCCTGCGAACTGCGCCTTCCGCGGCGAGAAGATCATGGACTCGCCGGCGATCGGCGACATCGACCACGACGGCTCGCTCGACATCGTGGTCGGCACCAACGAGGAGTACAACGAGCCGATCAACGCCTCGCTCTCGAGCGGCACCAGCATGGCGGTCGCCGAGCTGCTGGCGGCGTCCGGGTCGGCGCACCCGGCGAACACGCGCGTCTACGCCATCCACAAGGACGGCAACAACCACGGCGGCGGGCCCTTCCTCCCCGGCTGGCCGGCGAAGATCGCCTTCTTCACCGCCGAGATCCTCCCGGACGTCGGCGAGGGCATCAACGCGTCGCCGGCGCTCGCCGACGTCGACGGCAACGGCACGCTCGAGACCGGCGTGTTCTCCGCCGCCGGTCCGGCGTATCTCCTGAACGCGGACGGCACCTCCTTCTACGGGAGCGACTCGAGCGGCAACTACCGGGTGATGCAGACCGAAGGGGGCTCCTCCACCAGCCCGGACATGCCCTCGATCCCGTCGATCGGCGAGGGCGCATTCGGCGACCTCACCGGCAGCGGACAGCTCAGCTTCGCGGCGCCCGCCGCCGGCATCGGGCGCCTGCTCGCGATCGTCCTGGCCGACCAGCAGCTCACCGCCGACGATCACATCGACGCCTGGCTCGCGACGACCGGCAACTTCCAGCCGAGCTTCCCGCATCACATGGAGGACCTGCAGTTCCTGACCGGCGCGTCGATCGCCGACGTCGGCGGCGCGCCGACGCCCGAGATCGTCGAGGGCTCGGCGGGCTATTTCGTCCACGCCTACGACGTGACCGGCACCGAGCCGACGGGCTGGCCGAAGTTCACGGGCGGCTGGCACGTCGCCAATGCGGCCATCGGCGACGTGGACGGCGACGGGCTGAACGAGGTCGTCGCGCTGACGCGGGAGGGCAATCTCTACGTCTGGGACACCACGGCCCCGGCCGGACCGCAGCAGTGGCCGAAGAAGCGCCACGACCTCCGCAACACGGGCAACTACAACGAGCCGCAGGGCCTGACCGGCAACCCGACGACGACCACGACCACGACGACGCTTCCCGGCGGCACCACGAGCACGACGACCACGACCACGAGCACCACCACGACGACCGTGCCGGGCTTCACGGGCACGCTCGACGCGCGCCGGGCCCGAATGAAGCTGCCCGACGGTCCCATGAACGACCGCCTCACCCTGACCGGCTTCCTGTCGCTTGGCGCGGGCAGCGACGGCATCGATCCCACGCGGGACGGATTCAGCCTCGTCCTGACCGGCGTCCGCTTCGACATTCCCGGGAGCGCGTTCACCGGGTCGGCCGGTCGATGGCGCTACCGGGACCCGAACGGTCTGGGCTCCAACCCGGACGGCATCACCTCCGTGATCGTGCGGCGGCAGCGTGACGGCAGGTACCGGATCAACGTGCGCGGCCGGAACATGGAGCTCTCCACCTTCGACGGCACCACGGACCGCACCGTCCAGGTGCGGGTCGAGGTCGGCAACGACCGGGCGGCGGCGAACCTGACGTTCCGCCGGGTCGGCCGGGACCTGAGGTACCCATGACACGGCGAGCGTGGCGACACCTGACCGCCGGCCTCGCGCTGCTCGTCGCGGCGAGCGCGCCGGCCCTCGCCCAGACGGTGTGCACCCCCTTCGACCAGCCGCCCGGCACGGTGCTGCGCGACGCCCACGGCGTGCCGCACATCTTCGCGAGCAGCCTGGACGACCTGAGCTTCACGAACGGCTACGTCGAGGCCCAGGACCGTCTCTTCGAGATGGAGATCCTCCGGCGGGCGGGGAAGGGCACCCTCTCCGAGGTTCTGGGCGCGTCCCAGCTCGAGATGGACAGCACCATCCGGCGGGACCTCTACACGGCGGCCGAGCGGCAGGCGCAGTTCGACGCGCTCCCGGCCGCCGACCAGGAGACGCTCGCCAGGTTCGCCGACGGCGTGACGCTCTACATCTGCCAGGCGCGCCTCGACAGCTCGAAGCTGCCCGCCGAGTACGCGGCGCTCGGCTTCCTGCCCGACGACTGGACGGCGCTCGACACCGTCGCGGCCGCGGACTTCCTGATCGGCGTCTTCGGCGCCTTCGGCGGCGACGAGGTGCACGATGCCGCCTTCTTCTTCGACGTGAAGAGCCGGCTCGGAAGGGCCAGGGCGAGGCGCGTGTTCAACGACCACTTCCCGCTCTTCGACCCCCAGAGCCCCGTCACCATCCCCCAGCTGGAGAAGACCTTCGACGATCCGCTGCGACACTCGACGCGGCCGTTCTCGAGCCGACAGCTCCGGGTGCTCGAGCAGTACCTCCCGAGCCTCAACGCCGCCGCGGGGCTGAGCAGCGCGGAGGCGCAGGCGAGGGCCGCGACCGAGGACCTGCTCGGCGTACGGGCCGCGCGCCATCATCTCGCCTCCAACGCCATCCTGGTGAGCGGCGCGCTCACCGATACGGGCAACCCGATCCTGCTCGGCGGCCCGCAGGTGGGCTACGCCATCCCGAGCTTCTTCTTCGAGGTGGGGCTGCACGCGCCGGGCATCGACGCGGAGGGCGTCACCCCGCCCGCCGGCCCGGGCATGGTGATCGGGCGCACGCGGGACTTCGCCTACACCATCACGTCGGGCATCTCGGACCAGGTCGATACCTACCTCGAGGTGCTGAACCCGGCGAACGCCAAGCAGTACCTCTTCAACGGCGCCTACGAGGACATGAGCTGCCGCACCGAGACGTTCACCGTGCGGGAGCCGCCGCCGCCGGCGGGCTCGGGCGGTGCGCCCATGACCGTGCAGCGCGAGTTCTGCCGCACGCGCCACGGGCCGGTCTTCTTCCGCGACAACCGGGTCGCCTTCAGCCACGCCTACGCGCACCGCAACCTGGAGCTTCTCTCCGCCGCGAACTGGCTCCGCATGGCACAGGCGACCAACCTCTCCCAGTTCAAGACGCTGGTCGACGGCGAGTCGATGTCGTTCAACTACCACTACGCCGACAACGCGGGGACCATCGCCTACTTCCACGCCGGGATCCGGCCGCTCCGCCCGAACCGCTCCGATCCTCGCTTCCCGCTCATCGGCACGGGTGCTCAGGAGTGGCAGGGCTTCCTCCCCAAGGACCAGATGCCGGGAATCGTGAACCCGGCCCAGGGGTGGCTCACCAACTGGAACAACAACCCGATCCGCGGCTGGTCGAGCGCCGACGTCCGCGAGCTGTGGGGCACCGAGCATCGCGTCCAGGCGCTTCAGGACGGCATCCTGCACGAGCTCGGCGTGGACGGGAGACTCTCCGTCGACGACGTGAACCTGGTGATGTTCCAGGCCGCCAAGAAGGACGAGTACGCGGGCGGGCGGGGCGCCTTCGACGGCCGCCCGGCCGTGGCGGGCCCGTTCGTGGCGCTGTCGGCCGCGCTCGACGCGCTGCCGGCGACCGACCCCGACAAGGCCTCGCTCATGGCGGGTCGTGACTTGATGGGCGCGTGGATCAACGCGGACACGAACGCGCCGATGACGGCCATCAAGACCGGCATGGCGATCACCCGCACCGTGCACGGCGCGCCGCTCATCGACCTCGACGGCGACGGCTTCAACGAGCGGAACGGCGCGGCGCTCTACGAGCGCTGGCGGGAGATCCTCCAGCACCGCGTCTTCGACGACGAGCTCGGGCGGTTCGTGAGCCCGCTCGTGTACGATCCGGCGCCGGGCGCGAACACGGGCGACCACGGTGGGGGCGACACGCAGGACAGCGTCCTCCTCCACGCCCTCTCGGGCGTCAGCCCCAACGGCCGGCGGACCATCAACTACTTCGACGACATCCGGACACCCGAGCGCGAGACCGCCGCCTTCCAGCTGGTCGAGAGCCTGCGCCAGGCGATGGCGGAGCTCGGCGACTGCCTCGCCCCCATGCCGGCGACCTGCCGGCACGCGAACCACGTGAACGTCTTCACCTCGCTCGGGGCGGCGCCGAACCAGACCATCGGGCAGACCCGCGGCGGCGTCGACCGCGGCTCCTACAACCAGATCATCGAACTCGCGCCGACGCTGTTCAGCGTGAACGTCCAGCCGCCCGGGCAGTCGGGCTTCATCAACGCGACGCTGCTGGCGGAGATCGAGGCCAGCTCCGGCGCGCAGCAGCGGATGATCATGGATCAGGCGCATCTCACCGACCAGCTCGATATCTACGAGCGCTTCGAGTACAAGCCGATGCCCTTCACCATGGCCGAGGTGATGGCGGCGCAGTGATGCGGCGCCTCCTCGCGGCCCTGGCGCTCGTCGCGCTGGCGAACGGCTCGGCCGGCGCGCAGGGCATGTACCTGCTCGGCGCGGCCCGGGTGGACGTGACGCCGCCCGCCTTCGATGCGCCCGCCGATGCGGCCATGTTCCCGACGTGCCCCCAGGCCGTCTTCACCGGACCGCGCCTCTTCGCCCTCCAGGAGCCGTACATCGACCGGGACGGCTCGGGCTTCTTCAACTACGAGAGCGACGAGTACTGCGACGCGAACCTGAACGGTCGCTACGACGGGCTCTACTCGGCGGGCGGCGTCGATCACCTGCTCGAGTGGGTGCACGACCCGATCGACGCCCGCGCCATCGCGATCGGCGACGGCACGCGGTGGGCCGTCATCGTGTCCGCCGAGTCGATCGGCCTGTTCGAGAACCAGACGAAGCGGATGCAGGCCGCCGTACGGGCGGCGCTGCCGGCCGGCACCGACGTGACTCTGGTCTTCAGCGCCGACCACAACGAGTCGTCGCCCGACTCGATCGGGCTCTTCGGCGCCCCCGACACGGGCGAGGGTGTCGGCGTCAACTCCGGCATCGACGACTACTACATGACGTTCCTCGTCGACCGCGCCGCGCAGGCGGCGCTCGAAGCCTTCCACAGCGCGGTGCCCGGGCGGCTCCGCGTCGCCGAGGCGCTGCCGCCGGCGGACCTCCCGACCCACCTGTCGCACAACTTCCCGACCACCAACGACGACCGCTCGCCCGCGGCCATCAATCCGAAGCTGCGCATCCTCCAGGGCGTGACCGTATCCGGCGCGCCGATCTTCACGATGCTCGGCCTCTCGGCCCACAACCAGCAGGTGGGCCACGCCGACGACAGCGAGGTGGCGACCGTCGGCAGCCGGACGCTCAGGGTGAACCGTGCCGTGTCGGGCGACTGGCCGGGCGCGTTCAACGCGTATCTCGACGGCCAGGGCGTAGGCATGCCGCTGTTCCTGGTGGGCGACAACGGCAGCATCGAGGACCCGGCGCAGCAGCCGGAGGTGCCGGACACGTTCCTCCAGGCGATGCGCACCGGCGTCGGCCTGGGCAACGCGGTGCTCGCCGCGCTGCCCCAGGCCGAGGACCTCGCCTTCGGCCCGATCGTCGGCGACCAGATCGACTTCTTCGTGCCCCTCGAGAACAACCTCTTCCGGGCTGCCGCAGCGGCCGGCGTCTTCGGCGACCGCCAGCTCTACACCGGTGGCCAGCCGACCGGACGGGTGGGCAACGACCTGCTCACCGGCGCGACCGTGATCGACATCGGCTCGGACCTCCAGCTCCTCGGGCACCCCTCCGAGTCGTTTCCGGCGCTCTCCGTGGGGAGCCCGTGGGGTATCGAGGAGGCGAGCTGCCCGGACCGGCCGAACCCCGAGGTGCCGACCTGGCACGCGCACGCGCGCCACCGATTCCAGGTCGGGCTGGCGAACGACCTGATCGGCTACATGATCCCGGCCTGGGGCTGGGCAACCGACCCCGGCGTCGCGCCGACGACCTGCACGATCGACGAGAGCACGGGGAACGACCCCGCCGGGCACAAGCACAAGCTCGAGTCGGAGTCGGCCGGCTTCACGGCCGGGAACATCGTCGCCAACAACCTGGCCGCGATGCTCGACGCGCGGCCCGATCCGAAGGCGCAGATCCGGCTCGGCCGCTTCGTCCTGCCCGACGGGACGCTCTCGCACCGCGCGGCGGGCGCCGTCGGCATCCGCCTGACACGCCGTCCGAGCACCGTCCTCCAGGCCTGCCGGGACACGTTCGTCGCGCTGCCCTCGGTCGCGACGCTCGGCGGCGTCGTCCCCGACGCGGTCGGCGGCTTCATGGACTTCGACGGCGCCCCGCAGGACGGGCCCGATCTCCTCACGCGCGGCATGTGGGCCGGGGCGAGCGCCGCGGCCCCCGCCACGCGCTACTACGTGAACGTCTACCCCGCGCTCACCGTCGACGCCGGCGGCGATGCCGACGGCGACCGCGTGTGCGACGACGTCGACGACTGTCCGAACGACCCGAACCCGGACCAGGCCGACCTCGACGGCGACGGCCGGGGCGACGTCTGCGACGACGCCGACGCCGTGCTGCACGTGAGCCGCTTGCGCGTGGGGGCCGACGCGAGCGGCGACGGGCCGAGCGGGCGGATCGGCGTGCGCGGCGACTTCCCGACGGCGCCCCCGCGCGACACCTTCACGGCGGCGGAAGGCCTTGCCGTGCGGGTCACGGACGGGCGCGGGCTCGACCGTCGCTTCACGTGGTCGGCCGCCGAGTGCCGCACCGCCGCGGCGGGCCGCGTGCGCTGCCAGAGCGCGGACCGGACGGTCAAGGGGGCGTTCATGCCGGCGCGCTCCGGCGCCTACCGCTTCACGTTCCTCGCGCGCCGCCTCGCCCTCGCCGGCCCCTTCGGCCCGCCCGCCGGCGTCACTGTGACCGACGCACGGGTGATCGACCGCGCGGGCACGATCGCCGCCTGCACGACCGCCGCCGCCGGCATGACCTGCCGGCAACCGTAGAGGAGAACCACAGATGCCACGCGCGCTCGCCGCTCTCGTCCTGCTCCTCACGGCCGCGCTCCCCGCCGCCGCCCAGTCGAACCCGGGTCACTACCAGGGGTTCGGCGATGCGCGTGGCTTCCTGAACATCGTGCCGCCCGGCCAGGACGGCGTCCTGAACGGCCCCGAGGCCCTGCAGGCACAGGGCGGCCAGTACCCGCCGCACGTGAAGGACCAGCTCGACATGTACGGCAACCTGGTCTTCAACGTGCCCGGGCTGACCGTGGAGCGCCTCCTCGAGTTCTACAAGGACGCCTCGTTCGGCGTCCGCGACGACGACATCGATCGGGTCTACTCGCCGACGTCGAACGTGACCGTCATCCGCGACCAGAGCTTCGGTGTCCCGCACATCTTCGGCGACACGCGCTACGCGACCATGTTCGCCGAGGGCTACACCGGCGCCGAGGACCGCCTCTTCCTGATGGACGTGCTCCGCCACCTCGGCCGGGCCCGCCTCTCCGAGTTCCTCGGCGCCTCGCCGTCGAACGTGGCGATGGACCGGGCCCAGCTCGCGATCGCGCCCTACAAGGAGTCGGACCTGACCGCCCAGCTCGACGCCATCCGGAACTCGGGTGCGGAGGGCATGAGCGGTTACATGGACCTCCTCGCCTACACCGACGGCGTCAACCAGTACATCAACGAGGCGAACACCGACCCGTCGAAGATGCCCGCCGAGTACCCCGCGCTCCAGCAGACGCCGGCGCCGTGGAAGCCCGAGGACGCGGTCGCGATCGCCTCGCTCGTGGGCGGCATCTTCGGCAAGGGCGGCGGCGGCGAGCTCACCAACTTCTGCGGGCTGAAGGCGATGACCGCCGCGCTCGGCAGCGCCGCGGCGGCGCGCGCCGTGTTCGACGACCTCCACTTCGCCAACGATGCCGAGGCACCGACCACGTCGCACAACCCGGCGCCCTACATGACGGACCTCGGCCCGGTGAACCCGGCCGCCAACCCCGACATCGACTGCTCGAGCCTCCAGCCGATCGACCCGGGCGGACCGCCGCTCCAGCAGCTGCTCGACGCGATCAGCGGCGCCGCGCCGCCGCTGCCGGTGCCGAGCGCGATGAGCAACGCGCTCCTTGTCTCGGCGGCGCACACGAAGACGGGCCGGCCGATCGCGGTCTTCGGTCCGCAGACCGGCTACTTCATGCCCCAGCTGCTGGTCGAGAAGGACGTGCACGGGCCCGACATCGACGCGCGCGGCGTCGCGTTCGCCGGGACCGACCTCATCGTCCAGCTCGGCCGTGGCCGGAACTACGCCTTCTCGGCCACCTCGGCCGGCGGCGACAACATCGACCAGTGGGTGCTGAAGCTCTGCGAGCCCGGCGGCGGCCCGCCCACGATCAACTCCATGGGCTATCTCCACAACGGCAGCTGCGTATCGATCGAGGCCTTCGACCAGACCATGGTCGCCAAGCCGAGCGCCGGCGGGCCGCCCGGCGTCGGGGAGTCGGGGACGCAGTGCAGCAACAACCTCGACGACGAGGGCGACGGGTTCGTCAACGACGGCTGCCCGGCGGTCGGCCCACCGGAAGCTGGGCCGCAGTGCCTCAACAACATCGACGACGACGGCGACGGGGCGGTCAACGACGGCTGCCCGCCCATCGCCGGCCCCGACGTCGTGCTCGTGTTCCACGTGCAGCGCAGCCACGACTACGGGCCGCTGGTCGCGCGCGGCAAGCTCATGGACGGCACGCCGATCGCGATCGCCTCGCTGCGCTCCACCTACATGCACGAGCTCGACTCGGCGCGCGGCTTCTTCCGCGTCAACAACCCGAACTTCATGACCGACGGCTACAACTCCTTCCGCCAGGCGATGGGGACGGGCGTCGACTACACGTTCAACTGGTTCTACGTCGACGGCAAGGACATCGGCTACCAGCACTCGTGCAAGTGCCCGCAGCGCGCGCCGGGGGTCGATCCCTACCTGCCGGTCTGGGGCACCGGGGAGTGGGACTGGCAGGGCTTCATCCCGCTCTCGGCCCAGCCGAACGACCTGAACCCGCCGGCCGGCTTCCTCACCTCGTGGAACAACAAGCAGGCGCCGCAGTTCAGGTCGAACGACCGCCAGTTCTCGTACGGGCCCGTGTTCCGGAGCCAGATGCTCGACGTCCGCATCCGGGCCGCGATCACGGCCGGGCCGATCGACCGCGCCGACCTGGTCGACGCCATGGGCGACGCCGGCACGGTGGACCTCCGCGGCCAGGAGGACCTGCCGCTCCTCCTCCAGGTCCTCGGGCCGACGGCGCCGGCGGGCAGCGATCCGCGCTCGCAGGACATGCGCGACCGGCTCGCGACGTGGGTGACGACCCAGACCCACCGCCGCGACCGCGACCACGACGGCGCCTACGACGACCCGCAGCCGCCGGCGATCATCGACGCCTGGTGGCCGCGGCTGGCGCACGCGATGTTCGACTCGGCGTCGGGCGCGGCGATCGACAACCTCGGGCTCGAGCTCGACGACGGCAACCGCCGCAACCACATCGGCTCGGCGTTCGACGACGCCTTCTACAGCCACCCGAACAAGGACCTTCGTCAGGTCCTCGGGCTCCCGGTGATGGATCCGTTCTCCCAGACCTACTGCGGGAACGGCGTCCTCGCCGCCTGCCGCGCGGCGCTCTGGCACGCGATGGACCAGGCGGCGGCCGACCTCGAGGCGGAGTTCGGCGACCCGAACGTCGCCAGCTGGAAGCGCGTCCCGGCCGACGAGGAGATCCAGCATTCGGCCGTCGGCGTCACCAGTGTGCCGCCCATCGACTGGATCAACCGGCCGACGTTCCAGCAGGTGGTTCAGATGCCCGCCGTCGACCACTTCAAGTGCTACAAGGCGGTCGGGACGGGCGGCTTCGCGAGACACCTGGTCACGCTCGTCGACCAGTTCGGCACGAGCCTCTCGGTGGTCGTCAAGCCCGACACCCTCTGCAACGCCGTCGACAAGAACGGCGAAGGCATCGGCGACCCGACGGCACACCTCGAGTGCTACGTGATCTCCCAGGCCGGCGGCGCACCTCGCCGGCCGGCCGTCATCAGCAACCAGTTCGGCAGCGAGACGTCGTTCGTCGGGTCACCGCGGCGGCTCTGCGTGCCCTCGGAGCGGAACGGGGTGGCCTCGTCGCTCAACCTCGATCACTACAAGTGCTACCGCGAGGGGCGGGCGACGCCGCCCTTCCTGCGCCGGGCGGTCACCCTCGTCGACGACTACGAGTCGAAAGCGACCCTCGTGCTCCGCCCCGATTCGCTCTGCGCGCCGGTCGACAAGGACGGCGGGGGCGTCAAGGACCCGACCACGCATCTGGAGTGCTATCGCATCAAGCAGCTCGGCGGGCAGCCGAAGTTCGCGCCGCGGGCGGCGACGACGACCAACCAGTTCGGCACCGAGAGCCTGAGCGTGCGTGCGCCGCGAACGCTCTGCGTGCCGTCCACGAAGACGCTGCCCTAGCGCGAGGAGGAGCCGATGCATCGCGGGATTGCCGCTGTTCTTCTCCCGGTCGCGCTCGGGGCCGCTGCCCTGCTCGGCGTCGCCCAGACGCGCACCTTCCCCGGGCCACCGACCGACACGAACCCGCGCGCCAACACGCCGAACGACCCCGACTTCGACAAGGCGGAGCCCGACGACGAGGACGGCGACTTCGTGCCGGGCACGAGCGTCTTCGAGGAGGACAACCGCCTCTTCGGCTTCGCCCCCGCCTCGACCAGCATGACGGCCCGCTACCTCGACCCGGCGAACCCGCGCTTCGGCCAGGGCCAGATCTCGGGCGTGTCGGCCGACCTCGCCTGGAAGCTGTCGATCGGCGACCAGGGCGTCGGGGTCGCCATCTGCGACACGGGGATCCGCTGGGACCGGGAGGAGCTCCGCCGCCGCGTCCGGCTCAACCCCGGCGAGCTGCCCGTGCCGTGCGGCGTCACGGCGGGCCAGAAGGGGAGGCCGCTCGCCGAGTACGACTGCGACGGCGACGGCATCTTCACGCCCGACGACTACGCCGGCATCGTGCTGCCCAACGAGGGCGCCCACGGCAACCCGGCCAGGCTCGACGGCGAGGACGTGCTCGTCCACTTCTCCGACGGCGTCGACGACGATGGCAACGGCTTCGTCGACGACATCGCCGGCTGGGACTTCTTCGACGACGACAACAACCCGTTCGACGCGAGCTCCTACAGCTCGGCCGGAAACCACGGCAGCGGCCGGGCGTCGGACGCCGTGGCCGAGGCGAACAACCGGCTCTCCTCGCTCGGTCTCTGTCCGCGCTGCCGGGTGGCCCCGATCCGCATCTGGGACACCTTCGTCGCCGACACCAACAACTTCGCCCTCTGCATGCTCTACGCCGCCGACAACGGCATCGACGTGATCGAGGCAGCGATCGGAGGGCTCACGACCACCGAGTTCGCCCAGGCGGCGACGCAGTACGCCTACGAGCACGGCGTCGCGCTGATGGAGGTCTCCTCGGACCTGAACACCGCCGACCACAACAACCCGACGAACTTCAACAACACGATCTTCGTGAAGGGCGTGGTGGCCGATGTCGAGGGTCTCGGCCAGGGCGGCAACGAGTTCTTCCCGCCGGTCCCGTTCCTCGCCGCGCAGGCGCCGGTCGGCACGTGGCTGCGGGACTCGAACCTCACGCAGTACGGCGGGCACGCGCACATCGACATGAAGGGGGACACCGGGTCGGTCTGCACCGGGCAGGCCGCCGGGGCCGCGGGCCTCCTCATGTCCTACGCAAAGCAGCGCGGCGCACCGCTCACCTCGAACGAGGTGAAGCAGATCCTCACGCTCACCGCCGACGACGTCCTGCCCGGCGACACGGGCGGCACGGGTGCTCCCGACCCGTCGCAGGCGGGCTGGGACCAGCACTATGGCTACGGCCGCGTGAACCTCCGGGCGGCGCTCCAGCGCCTCGGCGTGCCCGCGCTCGGCATCGCCGCCAAGATCCCGCCCGAGGCGACGCTCGAGCGCCCGGCGTGGTTCCAGGTGCTCGATCCGGACCAGTCGCCGACGGTGCCGATCGTCGGCACGGCGTCGGCCGACCGCGGCGCCGGCACCGCGCTCACGTGGACGCTCGAGTTCGGCATCGGCATCGAGCCCACGACCTTCACGCCCTTCGCCAGCGGCTCGAGCGCGAGCCGGGTCGGCTTCGACACGAGCGCGACGCCGCCGCGGCGGCCGGGAGCCATGCTCGGCACGCTGAACCTCGCGGCCGTGATGGCCGCCTTCCCGCCGGCCACGGACTTCTCCGCACCGCCCTCGGGCGTCGTCGTGCAGGGTCAGGCGAACGTGCCCTCGAACCAGTTCGCCTTCACAATCCGCCTGCGGGTGACCGACGGCGACGACCCGACCAACGTCGGCGAGGACCGCAAGGTCTTCTTCGTGCACCACGACCCGACTCTGCACCCCGGCTGGCCGATCGCGATCGACGCCAACGGCGACGGCCGCACCGACGGCGGCGGCGAGGCGCCGCCGCAGATGGCCGACCTCGACGGCGACAACCGGATGGAGATCGTGTTCGCGACCGCCGCGGGTCGAATCTACGCGTACCGGGAGGACGGCTCGCTGCTCGTGGGCTTCCCGGTCTCGACCAACACGGCGCGCAACGTGGCGAGCCACCTGGGCGCCCCGGTGTTCGCCAGCGGCGCCATCGCGCCCCCGTCGCCGACCACCAGCGCCCGGCCGGCGATCGCCGACCTCGACCACGACGGCTACCCCGAGATCGTCTACGCGAACCTCGAGGGCGACGTGTACGTCTTCCGTCACGACGGGACCGCGTTCCCCGGCTTCCCGGTGCGCATCGACCCGCCGTCCTCGGCGCCGGCGGTGCGGACCAACAGCAACCACCTGAAGACCGGTATCTTCGGCTCGCCGGTGCTCGCCGACCTCGACGGCGACGGCTTCCTCGATATAGTCGTGGCGGCGCTCGACCAGCACCTCTACGCCTGGAGTCGCTCCGGGAGCCTGCTGCCCGGCTTCCCGGTGCTCCTGCAGGATGCGCACCCCGGCGGCAGCCAGACGCCGGCGGGGGCTGAGAGCATTAACACGCCCGTGGTCGCCGACCTCGACGGCGACGGCCATCCGGAGATCCTGATCGAGACCAACGAGGTGTACGACGCGACCGGTGACGCGAGCCAGTTCTTCCCGAGCGACCAGGGGACGCCCACGTCCGTGCCGGGCCTCAACACGGGCACGGTGCTGGCGGCGGCGTTCGCGCAGGCGGGCGGCTCGGGCCGCGTCTACGCCGTGCACCACGACGGCACGCAGCATGCCGGAGGACCGTTCGTCGCCGGCTGGCCGCTCAAGCTCGACGGGCTCGCGATCGACGTGCTGCCGCTGATCGGCCCCGGGCACAACCTGGCCGTCGGCGACCTCGACCCCTCCCCGGGCCTCGAGGTGGCGGCCGCCCTCACCACCTCGAACCTGGCAGTCTTCCGCCCCGACGGCAGCCGCGTCCGCGACATGGACCCGAGCACGCGCGGCGCGTCGTCCGACGCGCACCAGGACGGCGGCAGCGTGCTCAACCTCTTCGAGTACCCGGCGATCGGCGACGTCGACCGCGACGGCAAGCTCGACCTCTCGAAGGTGGGCGTGACGCTGAACGGCCTCGTGAACCTGGTTCTCGTCGGCCAGAACATGCCCTTCAACCATGTCCTCCAGGCCTGGACCGGCGCGACCGGCCAGCCGCTCCCCGGCTTCCCCAGGGTGATCGACGACTTCGGGCTGACCACCGTGCCGCTCATCGCCAACGTGGGTGCCACCTCGGACGCCGGCGACACGCTGAACCTGCCCGAGCTCGTCTCCGGCAACGGGCTCTGCCTCGTGCACGCCTTCGACGCGACCGGGCAGGAGCCGGCGGGCTGGCCGAAGCTGACGGGCGGGTGGCAGACCGGGCAGCCCGCCGCCGGCGACATCGACGACGACGGCCGCATGGAGATCGCGTGGGCGACCCGCGAGGGGAACTTCTTCGTCTGGGACACCCCGGCACCCATCTGCAACACGGCAACCACGACGAACCTCGACGGGCGCGACGGCGCCTACAACCCGCTGGTGAACACCCGGAACAACAACCTGTACGGCGAGGACACCGTCCCGCCCGCCCGCTTCGCACCCGCGGACATATCGGGAACGACGCACGACCGCACGGCGAACACGGTCACCCTCACGGTGGCCCGCATCCCCGGCGACGACGTGTACTGCGGTCGCGCGGCGCGGTTCGACTTCCGCTTCTCCACCGCCGGGCCGATCACCACGCAGGCGGCCTTCGACGCGGCGTCCTCGGTCGCAAACGTGCCGCCGCCCCCACCCGGAAACCACGACGCCGGCGCCACCCTCACCGTCGGCGATCCGCGCTTCGCCGGCCAGCTCGTCTTCCTGGCGGTCCAGGTGGTGGATGATTCCGGAAACGTGTCACCGCTCACCGCGGTCGGCAGCTTCGACTTCGCGCCCACCTTCACGCTCCGGCGGGCGGCGCTCTACTTCCGCTCCGCCCCGGGCGGCGGCGACGATCGGCTCGTGATGACCGCCTCGATCCCGACGTCGCTCCCCGCGGCGGACCCCCTCACGCTGACGCTCGCCGACGCCGACGGGACGTTCTACTCGGCGACCATCCCGGCCGGCGCCTTCGTCGCCAACCGGAGCGGCTCGCGCCTCACCTTCCGCGATCCGACCGGGACGATCGCGGGCGGCCTCACGCGCGTGACGCTCGCGGTCGCCCGTGGTGGGCTGCGCTTCACCGCCCGCGGCCGCAGCCTGGACCTCTCCGGCGCCGACAGACCGGA
>VBKF01000121.1 GCA_005888095.1 Deltaproteobacteria bacterium
GAACCTGTTCCGGATGATGCGCACCCGGCTCCGCTTCCCGTAGCCGCCTCGCTCACCCTCGCCCTTCCGGCTTCGTGACGACCACCACGAGCTCGCCGCGCTCGTGGCGGGCCCGCAGCGCCTTCTTGTCGAACTTGCCGACGCTCGTCTTCGGCACTTCCCCGATGACGCTCCAGCGCTCGGGCACCCACCAGCGGGCGACGTGGCTCGCGAGGAACGTCCGCAGCTCGTCGACGGTCACCGCGGCGCCCGCCTTCGGCACGACGCAGGCGAGCGGGCGCTCGTCCCAGCGGGGGTCCGGCACCCCGATGACCGCGGCCTCGAGCACGTCGGGATGCGCCATGAGCGCGTTCTCGAGCTCGACCGAGGAGATCCACTCGCCGCCCGACTTGATGACGTCCTTGGCGCGGTCGGTGATCTG
>VBKF01000122.1 GCA_005888095.1 Deltaproteobacteria bacterium
CGGGACGGTTCTCGGGGCGGGCGCCGGTGCCGGGATCGCGGCCGCCGGCGACGCCCATCCGCCTTTGGATGGTCCCGGCAGGTCACGACACCGCGGAGATCATGTGTCGTGTCCCGCTCATCCGGCGGAAGGGGTAGCGAAGCACCGTCCTCGATTGACGCGGCTCCCGTCGCCTCGCGCTGCACCAGCGGTGCAAGCCTGCCCGGATGAACGATGGGTCGAGCCCGAGAGCCTGGCAGATGCTCTCGAAATCGAGAGGCCGATCGGCGGCGGACGACCGGAACCACGCGTCCGCATCGGCGAAGAGCCGCCTTCCACGCCCGCTCGACGCCGTTGCGTACTTCTGGAAGTCGCTGACGGCACCTTCCAGCACGGCGAGCATCAGGCGCTTCTCTGGTCGGAGCGTGGCCCCGACACCGTCGAGAACCTCCGGGGGGAGGATCGAATTCACCGGCGGTCTGTCTAGCGAAGTCTCCATCATGGCGGCATCCTCCCGTTGCAACCTCGCGTACAGCAACGCGCATGCCGTGTCCGAACCGACGTAGGATCGAAGCGTGATCGGGCCGTATCGAGCTGCATGTTCTCACCGGTCGGAATCGGCCGCCCAGTGATCGTCGATCCCGCAATCCGGCGGGGAAGCCGGAACCCGGCGTGGCACCGAACGGCAAGACGGGGCGCCGTGCGACCGCATATCGGTGTCGATGCGGTGATGGACCGGCCTGCCGGTACTGGACGGGGTGGAACGCCGAATCCGATGCCCTCGGCGGGCGTGAACCGCTGTTTTCAAAGCGGGGCGGGCGGGATCGCGAGCGAGCTCTGGCCGCGGGTGCTCGACCTCGACGAGCGTGCCCTGTTCGCCGAGGCGCGACGGCGGACACGTCTCGAAGACTTCGCCGACGACGAGACCTTCCACCAGGCCCTCGGTCGTCTCATCTCCTCATACGAGACCGAGGCGCACCTGAAGCTCATCGGGCGCGTCACCGCACGACAGCGCACGATCCGGCTGCTCATGAACCGGCTGAGCCTGGTCGAGGACCGTGCGCGTCGCCCGGAGATCGCGGGCCAAGAGATACGGAGTCCTCTGTTTCTGACCGGCCTTCCGCGAAGCGGCACGACGCTTCTCCACGCACTTCTGGCGCAGGATCCCGAAAACCGGGCTCCTCTGCACTGGGAAGCGGTCCTTCCGTCGCCACCGCCCGATCGGGACTCGCATGCCGCCGATCCGCGCATCGCCGCCGTCGAGCGGCAGCTGCTCTGGCTTCGGCGGCTGCAGCCGGGGATCCGGCGCATGCATCGGCTCGGGGCGCGGCTTCCCGCGGAGTGCGCCACCATCATGAGCCACTGCTTCGCGAGCTTCGAGTTCCAGGCGATCCACGACGTTCCGACCTATGAGGCCTGGCTGGAGACCCGAGACCTCGTTTGCTCCTACGCCTGGCACCGCCGCTTCCTGCAGCACCTCCAGTCGCGATGCCCGGGCGCCCGCCGGGTGCTGAGGGCGCCCGCACACCTCTTCGGGCTGGCCGCCCTCTTCGCGACGCATCCCGACGCGAGGGTCGTCTTCACGCACCGCGATCCCGTGGCCGCGAGCGAATCCCTCGCGAGGATCACCGTCGTTCTTCGCAGCGCATTCAGCGACGCGGTGGATCCGGTGGCCGTCGGACGCGAGATGACCGGGCGCTGGGCGACCGCGATGGAGCGGGCAAGCCGCTACCGCGACACGGGGGTGATCCCGGCAGGGCGGTTCCGCGACGTCCGCTACGTGGACCTGCTGCGCGATCCGATCGGCACGGTCCGACGTGTCTACGCGGACTGGCAGGTCCCGTTGACGGACGCCGCCGCGCAGCGAATTCGCCGATGCGTCGAGACCACCGCCACGGACGGGCAGCATCAATGCGGTGATTCTGCGGCGGAATTCGGGCTCGAGGCCGAGTGGATCCGGGAGCGATATCGGTGGTACCGGGAGCGCTTCGCGGTGTAGCTGGCGCCAGGTGGCACCGGCCAGCATC
Source organism: Deltaproteobacteria bacterium (assembly GCA_005888095.1). Lineage (GTDB taxonomy): Bacteria > Desulfobacterota > Binatia > DP-6 > DP-6 > DP-3. The sequence continues at coordinate 2,007 of VBKF01000122.1, forward strand.
GACTCCGCCAACGGCATGGCGATTGCTGGATGCACCTTTCACGAAGGTGTCGAAAGTCCAGGAGGCCTCGAATGACAAAGCTCATCGGAACGGTGATGCTGCTCTGGCTGGTGTCGATGCCCGTCCGAGCGAGTGCTCACGACGCGTACGATGACTCCGAATCGAATCCGCTGCGGCTCGCTGCTTACGCGCTCTATCCCGTCGGCTTTGCTCTCGAGTGGCTCATGACGCGGCCGATTCACGTCGTGGTGTCCCAGCCCAAGCTCGAGCCGGTCTTCGGGCACGTGCCGCACGAGAGCCCCTTCGGGGACTACGAGCCGTATCAGCCGGAGCCACCGTGACGCGCCTCCTTGCAGCCGCGTGGATGCGAGACGGGTCGTCCCATTCCGCGCAGGTTGGATCGCCGAACTAGACACCGGCTGGCTTGGAGGCGCCGGCTTCTGCCTCCGTCTGCGGCGATATTCCCGGGGCGCGCAGCCTGCCCATCGCCGGAAGGCACGCGTGAAGTGTGCGTGATCCGAGTAGCCGAGGTCGAGTGCAATGTCGAGGATCTTGGTGTCGGTCTCCTCCAGCACGCCGGCCGCGGTCGCGAACCGTGCCCGACCGACCAGCAACTCGTGGGTGACCCCAGCCGCGGCGAGGTAGCGCTGCAAGGTGCGAACGTTCATGCCCAGAAACTCCGCGGTCAGGTGGATGTCCGGATAGCCTTCCCACGACAGCATCTCGACCGCCTGGACGATCGACGCGACGAAGTCTCGGGCCGGTGCTGACGCTCTCCATGTATCGACGCTCTCGCGCGGTGTCTGAAGGTCGCAACCGGGCTGCGGAAGCGGCTCGTCGAGCAGCGCGCGTGGAAGCGTGATGGCTGTTGCGGGTTGCCCGAACCTGAGGTGTGCAGCGGCCAGAGGCTCGGCGTCACGGGGCACGGCGGATTCGCCGGTCTGCAAATGTACCTCGGCGGGCCGCCAGGTCCCGTCACCTCCGAGGCGAACCACCCCGAGCATGAGCATCAGGATGTAGTGATTCGCCTGTTGCCAGCCGTAGTCGAATTTGTCGAACTTGTTCGTGGATACCGAGGCTCTCGATGCGGGCCTCCTGTCCTGCGAGGAGTCCGAGGTTCTCGATCCCCTGGGTTCGCGCGCCCTCCGCGAGGAGACGCGCGCTGCTCGATGTCGGGATCAGCATCTCGGGGTCGGTGCGAGCCCAGACGGGTATGCCGGCTCTCGCCAGGACTCGGTCGACGCGTGCGCCGACGCGCTCGAGGACGGCCACGATCGGGGAAATGACGCTCGCTCGGGTGAGACCTACAGGGTCCATGGCGCGTGGCGAACTCACGAATCATGCCGATGCCGCAGCGCCCGGCCGAACCCGAATAGGCTGAGATTGTCATGGACTTAGCACGGACCGGCCGTTGTTGGCTTTCCCGGGGACGCCAATTCCGGAGGCTCGTGACTCCTAAAGGTAAGAATCCCCGGATCCCGTCATCGATATCGCTCACCCGGATCGGGAGGTATCACTTGAACCACAGCGTCATGCTCCCGGGACTCGCCAGCACATTCGCATCCACGGCGACCGCGTTCGCGCTGAGCCACCTACTCGTCAAGTGAGGTATCCAATGAACCGACAATCGACGTGCATCGCCTCCGCCTTCGCCCTCCGTTCCGCCTCGAGCAGGATCTGCTCGGCGAGAAGCAGGTGCCGGACGCCGCCTACTGTGGAGTCCAGACGGCTCGCGCGATAGAGAACTTCCAGATCTCCGGCGAGACGATCGCGCGGTACCCCGAGATGATCGAGGGCCTCGCGCTGGTGAAGATGGCGGCCGCGCGCGCCAACTACGACGTCGGCGCGATGCCGCACGGCGTCCGGGACGCGATCGACGAGGCGGGCCGGGCGATCCTCTCCGGCCGCTACCACGACCAGTTCGTGCTGGTCTATACCAGGGCGGCGCCGGAACATCGACGAACATGAACGCCAACGAGGTCATGGCGAACGTCGCGCTCGAGCTGACCGGTCACTGGAAGGGCGAGTACGCGATCGTCGAGCCGCACGATCATCTCAACATGTCGCAGTCGACCAACGATGCGTATCCGACCGCGCTCAAGGTCGCGATCCTGCGCTCGAACGACGAGCTGGTCGCGGTCCTGACGGAGCTCGCTCAGCTAACCCGGCTCGATCGCTCGGTGTACAAACGCAAAGCGTCGAAGAGGAATCGCTAGGTGAGCATCGCGCGGCGAGCGTCGCGGCACTTGGCGGAACGCCGAACGTGAGCCGCGAGATCGGCCTGCTCCCGCCTCGCGCGCGCGGCGTTCGTGGGACCGTTCCGTGCCTCCGGGCGCTGGCGATCGCGCTCCTCGCGGCGCTGCCGTCGTTTCCCGCCCCGTCGACCTTCGCCGAGGACGAGGAGCCCAAACGGAGTGCCGCCCAACTCGCAGAGGAGTTCTCCGATCCGCTGACGATCGTTCCGCAGCTCTTCATGCAGGATGCGTACACGCCGGCGAACTACGGCACGACGTCGCCGAGCAACCGGGTGATCATGCGCCTGATCGTGCCACGTGTGCCGAGGTATTCACTCTTTCCGTTCGTCCAGCTCATCCGCCCGACCTTCTCGCTCGTCACGGTGCCGAGCGGCGGAACCGGCACGCGAACCGGCTTCGGCGACATGCAGCTGTTCGACCTGGCCGTCATCCCGTGGCCCGGCAAGGAGAGCGGCCTCACGATGGGAGTGGGACCGGTGTTCGTCTTCCCGACCGCGACCGACCGGGTCGGCGGCCAGGGCGCCTGGCAGGTCGGTCCGGCCTTCGGCGCGGTCTACAAGGGCGTGCCGGAATGGCTCCTCGGCGGCCTGGTGCAGGACCCCATCTCATTCGCCTATACGTCTGGCGGCCGCCGGCCCGTCGGCACCCTGGCGCTCCAACCGGTCGTGCTCCGGCACCTCTGGCGGGGGCTGTACGCGAAATCGGCCGACGCCAGCTGGGCGATCGACTGGCGCAACGGCTCCTCGACGACGATACCGCTCAGCTTCGGGCTCGGGTACGTGTTCCTCCGTCCGGGGTCGCCGCCCTTGAACCTGTTCGTGAGCGGAGAGTGGATGGCGTATCGACGCGACGCCCCGCTGACCGCCCAGACCACCGTCCGGTTCGGCATGACGATCGGCTTTCCGGAGTGGAGACCGTGGTAGCGCCGAGCTCGTCCTCTTCCCAAGCGTATCCTGCCTGCGGCGCGATGCGACGCGGTGAATGCGCTCTGGCGGTGACGGGCCTTCTGCTCGCCTGCATGCTCGCGAGGACGGCACGAGGGGAGGAGGCGCCATCTGGACCGCCGTCGATGGAAACCGCGACGGCGCGGGAGCTGGCCAAGGACGCGCGGAATCCTTTCACCGAGTTCGTCGTCGTACCGGTCGAGTCGGTGACCGGATTCCGGGTCGGCCCGCGCCGGAGGACCGCGGCGAGCGTGGACGTCCAGCCGCTCGTGCCGTTCTCCATCCATCCGGACTGGCACCTGATCGTCCGCCCCCTCGTGGCGGCGACGTACGTGCCCGCGCCGGATGCGGAGTTCGGTTTCGAGGACCTGCAGACGTCGGTGTTCCTGACCCCGGCGAAGAGCAGCCCGTGGGTCTGGGGAGTCGGGCCGGTCGTGCAGGTGCCGACGGCGACCAGCGATGCCCTCGGGACGGGCAAGTGGTCCGCGGGACCGACGGGAGCCCTGATCTACTCCGAGGGACCGTGGCTGAACGGCGTCCTCGCGCACCATCTCGCGTCGTTCGCGGGCTCGCAGCATCGGGACCGCGTGAGCTCGACCTACCTGGAACCGCTGCTGAGCTACAATTTCGAGAGCGGCTGGTACGTCCAGTGCGATCCGGCGATCACGTACGACTGGAACGCGCCGTCGCGGGACGCCTGGACGGTTCCGGTGGGCGCGGACATCGGGAAGGCGCTCAAGGTCCGGGCGGTCGCCTTGGCGTTGCAGCTCGGCGCGTACGACTTCGTGAAGCATCCCGACGGCGCCGCCGAATCGATCGTCCGCGCGCAGGTGACGTTCTTCTTTCCCGCCGGACGGTAGCCGGATGGCGATGCCACGTTCGATGCTCCCCCGACTTCGACTTCCCGGATGAAACCGGCGACACCGCGCCTTGACCTTCTCCCCCCGGGGGTTCAAAAGACCGGGATGACCGTGGGCCGTGCCGGGCGCTTGCGAAGCATTCGCATCGTCGCCGCGGTCGTCCTCGCCACGCTTCTTGCAAGCTGTACAGGCCTAAAGCGAACCGTCGGCGGGTGGTTAAGGTTCAAGAAGCCGGCGCCCGAAACCACGGAGAGTTCGACACGCACGGCGCGCGTCTACTACGCGGCGGTCGACGGGTTGAAGGTGTACAGCGAGCCGTCCGCCTCCTCGAAGGTCGTCGGGACGCTCGCGTTGCACGAGAAGGTCACGCGCTCCAGGCTCAAACAGGGCTACGCGTACGTGGAGAGCTCCACGAGCGGTGTGAAAGGCTGGGTCAGTAACGCGCGGCTCATCTGGCACCTGCCGACGCCCGCCGCACGAGGCCCCGCCGAGGCGCAACCCGAAGCGCCCGAGGCCACGGAGCCGGAAGCCCCCGAGCCGACCGCGCCGGCGGAGGAGCCGCCGACGACGACCACGACGACGACCGCCCCCGCTCCACGCGCGCCCCGGAGGTCGACGACGACACTACCCGGCGTCCCGCCATCGATCTTCAATCCGTATTGAATCGCCGGCCATGACCCAGGGCGCACGTGATGCGGGGGCTCGAGCACGACCACAGTCGTGGCCGGAGGCCTGGCTCCGGGCCGTGCTCGATCTCGCGTCGGTCACACCCGAGCGGCGCGCCGTCGTGCTCAGCGACATCGAGATCGGCTCGCAGGCGACGGCGACGTACTACGTCTTGCTCGGCATCTCCGAGCTGATCGCCGGCTTCGCCCTGATCATCGGCAGCGATGCCACCCTGATCGGGGCAAACGTCGTGGCACCGTTGATGACCCCGATCATCGGCGTCTCCCTCGGCCTGATGCGCGGCGACCCCGGGCTGCTGCGCACCGCCATCATCGCGGAGTTCGGTGGCGCGCTCGTCGGTGTCGCGCTCACCTATCTGCTCGGTCTCGTGCCGTTCTGGGGCGATCCCACGCCGTCCCTGCTGGCACAGACCAACCCGACGTTGATCGACCTGCTGGTGGCCGCGCTCGCCGGCTTCGCCGGCGTGCTCGCGATGATCGACGAGCGCATCAGCCCTGCACTTCCCGGCGTCGCGATCGCGACCGCGCTCAATCCGCCGGTCGCGGCGATCGGTCTCTGCCTCGCGTTCGGAGCCTACCAGGGCGCCTGGGGCGCATTCCTCCTCTTCTTCGCCAACGTGCTCGCCATCCTCGCCGTCGCCGCCGTCCTGTTCCTCATCGCCGGGTTCGTCACCCGGGCGGAGATCGGATCGGTCCGCGGCCTGGCGCGGCGCTTCGCCCCGGCGGCGATCGGGCTGCTCCTCGTCGGTGCGCTCCTCACCAAGTACCTCGTCGGGATGGTCGGAAACATCCATACCCGACGGGCCATCACCGCGGTACTCGACCAGGAGCTGTCTCACGAGCCCAGCACCGCGCTCCACGGCGTCGAGTTCAGCCGCGGCAAGGGCGGCCTCGATGTGCTCGCGGAGGTGCGTACGCCGCATGTGCCCGCGCCCGGGCGCGTGAACGAGATCCAGGACGCGCTCGGGAACAGCCTCGGCGAACCCGTTCGCCTCTTCATGCGCTGCACGCTCACCAAGGACGTGACGGCGACGGGATCGACGACCCTCCGACCCTACCTGAGCCTCAACGGCAAGGTCGCGACGGCGCCGGTGTCGGCGGACATGCGGCTGCTGCAACAGGCGGAGCAGGTCGCCCGTGAAGTCGTGGCGACCCGGCCGAACATCGTCCTGAAGGACGTCGAGCTCGTGAATCTGCCGACTGGCCCCGTGCTCGTCGTGTCGATCGAAAGCCCGCGCGCCCCGAGCCCGGATCGCATCGCGCGGTTCGAAGCCCTGTTGCGGGAGCGCCTGGGGGAGGAGCGCGTGCGCGTCGTCATCCGGGTGGCCGAATCGGTCGACATCACGTCGAAGGGACGGATCCTCTTCGGCGAAGCCCACTTTCGCGCGATGTCCGAGGACGAGGCGCACCGACGGTCGACCGTCGAAGAGACCGCGCGGACGAACCTCGAGGGCCTGCCGAACACGTTCGTGACGGCGATCGATGCGGTGCCGGGGAAGGTGGGTTGGACGGTCCGCGCAGAGGTCGTCGGCCCGCACGTCCCGGCACCCCGGGACGTGCACGACGTGGAGGAACGCACCGCGAAGGCCATCGCGGAGCCGGTGGATCTGGCCGTGAGAGCCCGTACGGACGTCTTGGTGACGGGAAGAGAGTACCGGGTGGTGGGAGAGGCGCAGGTACGCGACGACGGCGACGCACCCTCCGCGCCGGAAGCCCGGTCACCCTGAGCGGCCCGCCGACACCCGGGTGACTGGTCAGTCGAAAAGAGAACGGTTCGTCGAGCGATACCTCGATCCCGCCAGTCGGCTCGGCGAGGTCCTGTTCGGCCTCATCATGGTCCTCGGGGCCACCCTCACCGCCGGGCTGGACGTGCCGGAGGGCAAAGCGGGCGTCCGACGACTTCTGTACGCGGCGTTCGGCTGCAACATCGCCTGGGGGATCATCGATGGCGTCATGTACGTCATGAACTGCATGACCGTGCGCGCGGAAAAGGCGCGCCTCATCGACGCGATTCAGCGTGCCCCCGACGCACGCGCCGCGCTCGACGTCATCCGCGGTGAGATAGAGCCGCGATTCGAGACGCTGACCGAGCCGGAAAATCGCGACGCACTATCCCGCTCGATACTCCGATACCTCGCCCGCGGGGAGGCGCCGAAAGTACGAGTCACCAGAGACGACCTCTACGGGGCGCTCGCCTCCTTCTGGCTCGTCTTCCTCTCGTGCCTGCCGGTGACCGTGCCGTTCCTCGTCATTTCGGAGCCGATCCGGGCGCTTCGGGTGTCGAACGCACTTCTGATCGTGATGCTCTTCACGGTCGGGCGGAAGTGGGCGCAGTATGCGCACACGAATCGCCTGCTCGGCGGTCTCATCATGGTGGCCATCGGGCTCGCGCTGGTCGGGATCGCCGTGTGTCTGGGTGGCTGACCTTCCTCTTCACCGCGCCGTCGCGGCCGTGGGACTTCAACGCGACGGCGTGGGGGCGCGTGGGCGGGTTCTTCGTGGCGTCGGGCGGCGTGGCTGACCGAGTCTTGCAGCCTGCTTCAGCCGCCGTAGACAACGCCGGACTCCTTCGCGCTTACCGTCGTGCCAGCCTCGCCCGCGATGATCTTGCCCAGGTCCCCTAGTGCGCCAATGGCCGCCCGTTTTCCGGTTGCAGCGGCGAACCGGCACGCGGCCTCCACCTTCGGGCCCATCGACCCAGCCGCGAACGACATAGCCGATAGGGCGGACGGAGATGCGCGCCGGATGGCCTTCTTCGTCGGTTTCCCCCAGTCGACGTAGACCGCGTCGGCATCGGTCAGCATGATGAAAAGGTCGGCGTCGAGGTCACGCGCCAGCAGTTCCGAGGCCAGGTCCTTGTCGATGACACACTCGGCGCCAGCCAGCGTGCGGTGTTTGCCCGGCTCGTACATCGTCGGGATGCCGCCGCCGCCAGCGGCGATCACGATGGTGTTGTGTTCGAGCAGCCACTTGATCGGGCGCAACTCGAAGATGCGCTTGGGCTCCGGTGACGGCACCACGCGACGCCATTTGTCGCCATCCGGCTTGAAGACCCATTTCTTGTCCGCGGCGATTCGATCGGCTTCCTCCTTGAAGTACACTGGCCCGATGAACTTCGTCGGGTCGTGGAACGCGGGATCGCCAGGATCGACCTCGATCATCGTCAGCATCGTGGCGAAGGGACGTTCGAAGGGCAGCAGGTTCCCGAGCTCCTGCTCGATCATGTAGCCGATCATGCCTTCGGTCTCCGCTCCCAACACGTCGAGCGGATACGTGTCCACGTTGGTGTACGCCGCGCCTTGCAAGGCGAGGAGTCCGACCTGAGGGCCGTTGCCGTGGCCGACGACGAGCTGGTGTTCGGCCGCAACGGGTGCGAGCGCCCGCGCGGCGATCCGTACATTTCGCCGTTGGTTCTCGGCGGTCATCGGCTCGCCGCGCCGGAGGAGCGCATTGCCGCCCAGGGCTGTGACGACCAACATCGTCAATCTCCAAGTGTGGCGACGAGAATCGCCTTGATTGTGTGCATGCGGTTTTCCGCCTGTTCAAACGCGATGTTGAGCTCGGATTCGAACACTTCGTCGGTCACCTCAAGGCCATTGCGCAGGCCATGGCTCTCCGCGATCTGTTTACCGACAGTAGTTTCGGTGTCGTGGAACGCCGGCAGGCAATGCATGAACTTCACCTGTGCATTGCCGCTGGTATTCATCAGCTCCATGCTCACCTGGTACTTCAGCAGAAGGTCGATCCGTTCCTTCCAGACCTCCTTCGGCTCGCCCATCGACACCCAGACGTCGGTGTGCACGAAATCGACGCCCTCGACCGCCTGCTTCGGGTCGTCCGTGATGGTGAGTTTGGCCCCAGACTGCTTCTGGAGCCGCTGCGCGATAGCGATGTACTCGTCGGCCGGCCAGAGCTTTTTGGGTCCGCAGATGCGCACGTCCATGCCCGTCAGGCACCCCACGATCATCAGCGAGTGCCCCATGTTGTTCCGGGTATCCCCAAGGAACGCATATTTGATCTCGTGGATCGGCCGGTCGCTGTGCTCGCGCATCGTCATCACGTCGGCCAGCATCTGGGTCGGGTGGTACTCGGCGGTGAGGCCGTTGAAGACCGGCACGCCGGCGTACTTCGCCAGCTGTTCGACGCCCTCCTGGCTGGCGCCGCGATACTCGATCGCGTCGTACATCCGGCCGAGGACGCGCGCCGTGTCCTTGAACGACTCCTTGTGGCCGATCTGCGAACCGGCTGGATCCAGATACGTGACGTGGGCACCCTGGTCGTAGCAAGCCACTTCGAAAGCGCATCGCGTGCGCGTCGAAGTCTTTTCGAAGATCAGGCAAATTTCCTTGCCGTCGAGGTGCTTCTGCTCGGTGCGCGCGTATTTGGCGCGTTTGAGGTCTCGAGCCAGATCGAGCAGATAGCGAAACTCGCGCGGGGTGTAATCCTGCACCGTCAGTAGCGAGCGGTTGCGTAGATTGAAGCTCATGATCGCCTCCTGGACTGATATGTTCGGCGTCAATACGCCGGATCGCGCGCGATCGGACAGGTCATGCAGTGTCCGCCTCCGCGGCCACGGCCGAGCTCTGAACCGCGCACCGTAATCACCTCGATGCCGGCCTTGCGCAGTAGTGTGTTCGTGTGCGTGTTGCGGTCGTAGCCGACCACGACGCCGGGCGCGAGCGCGACGACATTGTTGCCGTCGTCCCACTGTTCGCGCTGTGCCTCCCACGCATTACCGCCTGTTTCGACCACGCGTAGCGTCTTCAGGCCCAGCGCCTGCTTGACCACCTCGAAGAGATGCCCCTTGTCCTCGTGGACCTCGATTCCCCCTTTTCCGTCGGGCCGTGCGCTGTAGCAGCGGATCTGATCGGCCACTTCGCGAAACGAGGTGCACAAGTCGCGGTCGCAAAAGGTGAATACGGTGTCCAGGTGCATGGCCGCACGGCTCTTTGGCATCAAGCAGCCGATCACACGCGTCGCCGCCTGGTGTTTGAAGAGTTCGGCCGCGACCTGAAACACTGCCTGTCGGGTGCTGCGCTCGCCCATGCCAATCAGCACGACGCCCTTGCCCACGGGCATGACGTCACCGCCTTCGAGGCTTGCGCCTCCGAAGGAGGCGTCGCTGTCGCCCCACCAGATCGTGAAGTCCGCACCCTTGAAGCGCGGATGGAACTTGTAGACCGCCCGCTGGAGCAGCGTTTCCGGTTTGCGCGCGGGCCAGTACATCGGGTTGCACGTGACGCCGTTGTAGATCCAGCAGGAGGGGTCGCGCTGGAACAGCGCGTTGGGCACCGGTGGGATGACGAAGTCCGTACCACCCAGCGCATCGGTCAGCATCGTCATCTGCTCGGACTGCGGGAGGTCGAGAAGTGCGATGCCGCCCATGAGGTGCTCTGCGAGCTTGGCTGCCGGCAGCTCGTCGAGCCATGCGCGGAGAATCGGCGCCAGGCCGGGCCCGACGTCATTGGCCGTAATGCGCCGGTCGAGGACCCAGGCACGCGCTTGCTTCTCGGCGAACGCCTCGGCCAGCAGGTCGTGCAGCTCCAGCACCTCGACACCGCGCTCCCGCATTTTCAGCACGAAGTCGTAGTGGTCCTTCTGGGCTTCCTGCACCCAGAGGACGTCGTCGAACAGCAGATCCGCGCGGTTGCCAGGCGTCAGCCGCTGATGCGCAAGCCCGGGCCGGCAGACGAGCACGGTCCTGAGCGTTCCGATTTCGCTGTGAACTCCACATTTCTGCATGGTTGCCTCCGCTCGTCGACGCTCTTCGCGGCCTGCTGCCTACGACGCGTGCCCCTCCAGCTCCCTCACCACATAGGTATAGAAACGGACGCCGTCCCCTTCCGGCTCCTGATACACGCCCTGCACTTCGTACGAGAAGCCTGGGAAGCGGTTGCAGCCCTCCTCGAACGCGAGGAAGTAGTCAATCATCGGCTGCGCTTTCTCGTCGTAGCGCTCGCCGGGGACCACGATCCCGATGCCCGGCGGGTAGATGAGCGCCAGCGTACCGGCGATCCGACCCCGGACATTCGCCATGGGCACATAGTCCACTTCCCCCGCGACCGTCGCCTGCACCGCGTCGCGCGCGCTCATTGCCTGCTCGGGGAAGGACTCGTAGCGGAAGCTCTTGCGTTGCAGATCCTTCACGTTCTTCTCGAGGAAGAAGCGGTGCATCTCGTCGCAGAGCTGTCTCAGGCCGTAACCCTCGTAGCGTTTGGCGTAGCGCGCAGCGACGCCAGGCACGACGCGCGCGAGCGGAGCATCCGCCTCGTACAGCGTCTTGAATCGCTCGAGCTCCGCCAGCAGGAACGCGACCTTTCCTTCCCCCACCGCTGGCGTCATGAGGAAAAGGATGCTGTTGAGATCGTTCTTCTCCGGAATGATGTGGTTTTCCCGCAGGTAGTTGGCGAGGACGGTCGCCGGCACTCCGGTGCGCTGGTAGTCGCCGCTCGCGTGGTCGATCCCCGGCGTGGTGAGCATGAGTTTGGTCGGGTCGACCATGGCCAGGTCCGGCCCGACATTGCGGTAGCCGTGCCAGGCCGCGTTCGGGTCGAGCTTCCAGTACCGCTGGTCGCGCGCCAGCTCATCGGTCGGCACGTCCTCCCAGCGGACGCTCCGGCCTTCGAACTCGACCATGTCCGGCACGAATGGATCCAGGAAGCCGCCAAAGCGCTTGCGCACCGCCTTCCGAGCTTCGATGCCGAGCTTGATCATGTCGTCCCACAGCGCGTGGCCCGCCTTGTCGCGATGCATCTGGGCGTTGACGTCGAGGCTGGAGAACAGTGGGTAGAACGGCGAGGTGGATACTTGCAGCATCACCATCTCGTTGAACCGCTTGTGGTTGACCCGGTAGGGCCGCCCGCGAATGTGCGCGTCACGCACGTGGATCTGCGAGGCCTGCGAGAAGCCGGCCAGCTGCTTGTGGGTCGACTGGGTGGCGATGATGCCCGGGTCTCGCTCCGTGAGCCCGAGGCCCATCGAGAAGTGGTCCTTCAACAGCGGGTGGAAGGCCCCGAAGCCGGCCCAGGCCTCGTCGAAGTGGATGTACTCGCAGAGGTGGCCGATCTTCTCGACGATCTTGCGGGCGTTGTAGATGGTGCCGTCGTAGGTGCATTGCTCGATGATGGCCACGCGGATCGGACGCTCACGCTCGGCCGCACCGCTGCCCTTGAGGAGCGGGTGTGCCGCGATCTTCGCGCGGATGGCTTTCTCGTCGAGCGCCGCCCAGTCGATCGGCCCGACCATGCCGAAGCCGTTGCGATCGGTCTCGAGATAGATCGGGATCGCCCCCGCGATCATCAACGCGCCCTGGTGGTTCGATTTATGGTTGTTGCGGTCGAAGAGAACGATGTCGCCGTCGCGGAGAAGGCCCGTGTTGACCGCCTTGTTCGAGCTCGAAGTGCCGTTGAGCATGAAATACGTTCGATCGGCGCCGAAGATCCTGGCCGCCTCCTGCTGTGCCGACAACGCTGGACCCTCGCGGATCAGGAGATCTCCGAGCGATACCATCGCGTTGCAGATGTCGTCCCGGAAGATGTTCTCGCCCATGTGCTCGAAGAAGAGCCTCCCCACCGGGTGGCGTTTGAACATCTGGCCGCCCTGGTGACCGGGACAGGCCCAGGAGCGGTTTCCGTCGTAGTCGTACTCCAGCAGCTTGCCGAAGAACGGGGTGAGCAGCCCCTGCACGTACTCCTCCACAGAAGTCAGGAATGTCTTCTTATAGAAGTCTCGGGACTCGAGGCCGGCCACCAGTACCCCTCTCACGTCCTGAAGGTAGGGCGCGTGAAACACGTCCGCGCTGCGTTCGCTGACGAGAAATACGGGCATCTCGAACCCTCGTTCATGGCGCGCAGCAAGGACGAGGCTGGCGTCGCTCCGGCCTACCACGATGGCACATAGGTCCGCTCCGTTGTGAATGGCCTCGCTCGCCTGGTCCGCGCCGACGGTGACGGCGCGGAATCCAAGCTCCTTTTCGATGATCTCGGCGACGGGAGCGTACTCCTCACCCACGACAAGGACCTGAAAGTAGCGTTGAATCGGAATCTGCATTGATCGCGTCCTCTTCTCAGTTCGGATCTGCCTCGGAGAGCGTCCCGCCCGGAACCGAGGCCGCGCTGCGCAGGAAGACCCAGACCGGACCCGCCAGCAGGATCAGGATCAGCGACCACATGCCTGCTCCTGCCCCGGCGCCGTAGATCGTGCCCATCGAGAAGACGAACGCGACGATGGCGACGGGCATGAAGGGGCCGATGCGCAACGCGCGCGAGACCGGCCGACGGTTGACGTACAGGACCGCCTCGACCACGGAGCAAAAGACGTAGGGGACCATGGCGGCGTCGGTCGATAGGTTGACGATCAGGTCGTAGAAGGCGACCAGGGCAGATGTCCCGGAGGTCGAGAGGAGAACGAGAAGCGTCGACAGACCCACCGAGATCAGAAGGCCGCGGGCGGGGACGCCCCGCGCCGAGAGGTGACCGAAGACCGGCGGCATGGCGCCTTCGCGTGCCGCCGCCATGGGGACCTGAGAGAGCATCAGCGTCCAGCCGTTGAGGGCGCCCAGGGACGAGACGATCGCCGCCAGCGCGATCACCGTGGCGGCCCAGCCGCCCCACATGACGCGCGCGGCGTCGGCGAACGGGGCGGAGGAGCGCATCAACGTCTCCCGCGGGATCACTCCCATCACGACGGAGGTGCCGAGGATGTAGATCAGCGCCGAGATGAAGGTGCCGAGCACCGTGGCGCGGGGAATGGTGCGGCGCGGATCGATGACGTCGCCGGCCGGCACCGTCGCCGATTCGATCCCGAGGAAGGCGAACATCGTGAGAGGTGCCGTGGCGGCCAGCGCGCTGAAGAAGGGCTGGCCGCTCGGGTTGAGCGTCTCGAAGCTGTGCCAGTCCACCCAGAAGAGTCCGAGGACGGCGATCGATATGAACGGCACCAGCTTCGTGAAGGTCGTCGCCACCTGGAAGAGTCCGGCCTCCTTGACGCCGCGGAGATTCACGAGCGCAACCCCCCACATGGCGCCGAGCGCGATGCCGATGGCGAGGATCCGGTGGTCCACCAGCCCGGGAACGAGCGCTGCGAGGTACCCCACGAGCGCCGCCGCCATGGCGGGTAGCGAGGCCCAGATGGAGATCCAGTAGCCCCACGCGACGAGGAAGCCGGCGAAGCGACCAAAACCCATCCGCGTGTACGCATAGGGGCCGCCGGTGGCCGGTGCGATGCGCGCCAGGCGCGCGAAGACCATACCGAGGCAGATCGCGCCAATCGCCATCACCGCCCACCCGATCAGCGCCGTCGTGCCGAAGCGCGCCAGCGCCGAGGGGGCGATGAAGAATCCCGAGCCGACCATGTTGCCGATCACGAGAGCCGTACAGGTGGTGAGCCCGAGGCTCCGTTGCCCGGTCTCGTCGCCCGGCGCTGTCGGGGTCACGCCGTTCATGGCCTTACGCGGGTCATTCCGGCAGCGCGACGAAGCGGAAGAACGCCAGGACGTCCGCGTCGGGCTCCCCAAAGAAGCTCTTGTAGATGTCCCCGATCTCGCCAGAGCGGTAGAGGCGGCTGAGGGTGCGATCCACGAGCAGGCGGAAATCCTCGTCGCCCCGCGCGAAGGCAAGGGCGAGAGGCTCGTAGGTGAACTCGCGTTCGAGGACGATCAGATCGTCCGCCGATGGACCCCGCGTCGCCGCGTCCAGAAGGATCGCCCGGTCTCCGAACAGCACGTCCGAGCGCCGCCCCAATACCCGGTCGATGCCTTCCCGGTAGCTCTGCACCGTGACGATCTCTGCGTTGACGTTGAGCTCCTCTCGCCTCTTGGCAAGCCAGGATTTCGTGGTTGTCCCCGCCAGGGCCGAGAGCACCCGCTTCTCGAGGATCTGTCCCAGCGATGCGCGCCAGCGCGGCCGGTACGGCGGCTCCCGTCCCTCCAGCACCGCCTTGAGGCGCTCGGGGCTGTCCTTTCGCAGGAGCGCCCCGATGCCGCTCGGGAAGGTCGGAATCGAGAAGTCGACTGTCCTTCTCTGCTCCAGCGTGGCCGTAGCGGCACCGCAGAGCAGGTCGATCCTCCCCTCCTTCACTGCGTCGAAACGATCGTCACTCCCGACCTTCACGTACTCGACCGCGATCTGGGCGAGACCCGGCTCGGCCTTCACTGCGTCCGCGATCCTCTGGCAGAGCACCACGGAGTAGCCCGCGGCTTTCCCCGACTCCTCGTACGAGAAGGGTCGCGCGTCGATCCGATAGCCCAATTTCAGCTTGCCGAGGTCCAGAACCCGCTCCAAGGTACCCGCCCGCGCCGACTCGGCGGCCCCGAACAGGAAGAGCGCCACCGCGACCGGTATGGCGGCGGCCATCGTGAGGTCGCGCCGGCGAAGTAGCAGTGATCGTCGAAGCTGCATGATGCGTCCTCCGTCACGCGGCTCGGCCCGCTGCGGCCTGCACGGTCGTCGTCCCACTCACACCGAAGCGGGGAGCGAGGAAGCCGAAAATCACGAAGCCGATGCCCATCACCACCGTGCCGCCGAGCACCGCATCCGCACCCGACGCGTAGATCGCATAGACGCTGTAGAGCATCGCGACCATCGCCACCACGACGTTCCGCCGATACGTCGACTCCGGCACGGCCGCTTTCCGCATCATCTCGATCAAGGCGGAGAGCGAGATGATGTACGGAATCACGTTGGTGACCACGGCCAGGTTGACCAGCGCACTGAATTGCTCGCTGAGCGTCGGCGAGATGGTCGAGAGTGCCATCAGGGACTGGACGCCTCCCATGACGATCATCCCGGTGATCGGCGCGCTGTTCTGGGTCACCTTCGCGAAGAACGCGGGGAACATGCGATCTTCGGCCGCCGATTTCGCGGTTTGGGCGATGGTGAACTGCCAGCCCAGCAGCGAGCCGAGACAGGCCATCGCCGCCAGGGCCATGATGATCGAGCCCACTGTCGGATTGAACATCCGGGCGTAGACCAGACCGAACGGGCCCGTGGACTTCGCCAGGTCGGCGTTCGGCACGATTCCCTGAATTACCGTGGTCGAGAGGACGTAGATCACGGCAGCCCCGAGCGTCCCGAACATACAGGCAAGAGGCACGTTCCGCTTCGGGTTCTCGACGGCGTCCGAGTTCTGCGCTGCCGACTCCATCCCTAGGAAGGCCCACAGCGTGAGCGCGATGCTCGAGCCCATCCCCTTCAGCAGACTGAGCCCTTGCGGATTCCAGGCGGCGGCGAAGGTGTCCCTGCTGAACCAGAGCCAGCCAACGACCGAGAGACCGGCGACCGGAATGATGACGCCCCACACGGTTATTGCGCCGATACGGCCGGTCACCTTGGGGCCCCCGAAGTTTGCGACCGTGGTCAGCCAGATGAGCGCGATCACCCCGATGCAGGTGGCGATCGGCGTCGACGAGAGCCAGGGGGAGAACGTCGCCAGATAACCCACGGCGGAGATCGCGATCGCCACGTTCCCGATCGCCAGCGAGAAGAAGTAGAGGTAGAATACCATGAAGAAGCCCGATTTGCCGTAGGCTTCCTCGGCGTACGCCGACATCCCCCCCGGGCGCTGATTGAGGACACCGGCCTGAGCAAACCCGTAGGCGATGGCCATCGAGCCCACCGCGGTCACGACCCAGGAAAGGAGGGAGATCGCCCCGACCTGAGCCATGTTCGTCGGGAGCATGATGATCCCGGAACCCATCATGTTGACGGCGACGATGACCGTCAGCTGGATCAGGTTCATCTTCTTTCGGGGCTCGTCCATGGCGTCTCCCTGGTTCGTCGCCGCGACGTTCAGGTCTTCAAGCAGTAGAGGGCATAGTAGGGGCGGCCGTTCTCGTCGGTCTTCACTTCGACACCGTGGGTGTCGTGCCCGAAGCCGGGGAACCTCGCGTCGAAGGCCTCGAGGCCCAGCAGGAAGTCGCCGACGGCGCGGGTTGCCTCGCCGAAGCGTTCACCCGGCATCAGCAGCGGGATTCCCGGCGGATAGGGAACGACCTGCACCGCGAGCACGCGGCCCTGGAGCTTCGCGGCGGGCACCTGCTCCACCTCGCGGTGGACGAGGCGCGCGAAGGTCTCCCGCGGTGTCAGCACGGGCTCGGGAAGGCTGCTGAAGGCGCCGTCGAGATTGCCGAGGATATTGTGCTCCCGGATGGCGGCATGCATCTCCGCGGCGAGCTCGCGGAGCCCGAGCCGGGCATACCGCTCGGGATGATCGGCGACGAGGCCGGAGAGTGCGTTGGCGAGCGGCGCGTTCGCGTCGTAGAGCTCTTTGAAGCGCATGAACGCGGCGACGAGCGAGCCCCACTTGCCCCTGGTGATGCCGATCGAGAAGAGGGTGAGGATCGAGTAGGGCTCGGTCTTCTCCACCACGATGCCCTGCGTGGCGAGGAACGCCGTCACGATGGCTGCGGGAATCCCTTTCTTCTCCAGGACGCCGTCCGGCCCGATGCCCGGAGTCAACGTGGTCACCTTGATCGGGTCGAGCATGCAGTAGCGGCGGCCCAGGTCGCCGAACCCGTGCCAGCCCTGCCCCGGCCGCAGGAGCCATGCGTCGCTCGAGGTCGCGAGCAGGTTGGGATCGGCCTCGAGGAAAGCCTCGCCTTCCACCTCGTCGGCCTGCCAGCTCTGGAACCACCAATCGCCCGACTTGCGACGCTCGAGATCCCGGCCGATGCGCAGCATGGCCTTCCGGAAGTCGATTGCCTCGCGGATGCACTCGTCCGTGAGCGCCGGGCCCGCGTCGTCCATCATCTTCGCGGAGACGTCCGTGGACGCGATGATACTGTACTGCGGCGAGGTGGAGGTGTGCATCATGAACGCTTCGTTGAAGAGCGCGGGCTTGACCGGGATCCGACCCGAACGGATGTGGATCATCGAGGCCTGGGAGAGTGCGGCGAGGAGCTTGTGCGTCGAGTGTGTCACCGTCACGGTCGCGTCGTCCGGCGACCGTTGGCCGCGGTGCATCCCGTAGCGGCCCTCGTAGATGGGATTGAACCGCGCGTACGCGTACCACGCCTCGTCGTAGTGGATGCGGTCGACGCTCTGGCTCAAGAGCCGCGTCGTGTGCTCGACGTCGTAGCAGAGGCCGTCGTAGGTGGAATTCGTGAGCACCGCGAGCATGGGCTTGCGCGGCGCGCCTTTCACGAGAGGGCTCTCTGCGAGCTTCCGTCGCAGCATCTCGGGCTCGATCTCGCTGGCAGGCACCGGACCGATCACGCCGCGCGCGTTGCGCCGTGGCTTCAGGTACACCGGGATGGCGCCGCTCATGTTGAGCGCGTAGTTGAGGGACTTGTGACAGTTGCGGTCGACCAGGACGATGTCGTCGTCCGCCACCGCCGAGTGCAGGATGATCTCGTTGCTCGCCGAGCTCCCCCCCATCGAGAAGAATGTGTGGTCGGCGCCGAAAACGCGCGCGGCGTAGCGCTCGGCTTCGGCCACGGGCCCCGAGTGGTCGTTCAAGGAACCGAGCTCTCCCACCGAAACGGAGAGGTCGGATCGCAGCATCTGCTCGCCGTAGAAGCCGAGAAAGGCGCGGCCGACGGCCGTCTTCATGAAGGCCGTACCGCCCGTGTGCCCGGGCGTGTGCCACGAGTACTCATGGGTGTCGGCGAAGTTCGCGAGCTTCCCGAAGAAGGGCGGCAGCACGGTGTCGAGATAGCGCCGCGCCGCCGCGTCGATGCGTCCGGCGATGAAAGCAGCGCTGTCCTCGGGCACCCAGATGTAGCCCTCGACCTGCTCCACGATCTCGAGCGGCACCTGGCGGGTAGCCCCCCGACGCGCGCCGAGAAGCACGGGCAAGGATGCCGCCTGCTGCCGGATGCGCCCGAGGATCCGCTTCGTCTGCGCGAGGGTCTCGTCGCTCGCCGCCGCCATTCCCCAGCCGAGCACCACGCAGGAGAGCGCTGGGTGCGACTCGACGGCGGCCTCCGCATCGTCCAGCGAGTGGGCGAGCACGACGGGGCGTCCGAGCGCCGCGAGCGCCGCCCTGATCTCCTTCACGCTGCGCCCGATCGCCGAGTCCTCGTCGACGCGGGCGCCAACGACGAGCACCGGAAAGCCGGAGGCGAGTGCGGCCGGCATCGGCGTGTCGCTGTACGACATGGCTGGCACTCCTCGGATCCGTCCTTCGACTTCAGCCCTCTGAGCGGCGTCGGCCGGCTCCGGCCCACGGGCCACCGGGGGCCGACATCAGAAGGTGAAGCTCATGAACAGATAGCCGTTGATCCACGTCGATGATCCGTTCACGGCCTCGCGAAAGCCCTTGTTGGGATTCGCCATCGAACAGGCCGCGGTGACCGACCACCAGTTCGTCAGCGCAACATCGAAAATTAGGTTGACCTCATCCGCGAGGGAGCGATCCACGCGCGAGGGGGTGAGGCCGAAGTCCTGGTTCCGATTGTTGAGCAGGAACTTGTAGTAGATCAGGTTGATCGCCAGGATTTCGTTCGGCTTGAGCTGCAGACGCACCTGGTGGGAGTTCAGGTTGCTGTTGGAGAGGACGTACTCTCCCAGGAGCTCTCCCTGGAACCAGGAGCCCCACTCCGGGAGCCCGGTGAAGAGGGAGTCGAATCCCCGCGTCCCGCCGCCGCTGAACGACGCATACCGGTAGCTGAGCTGAGGCTTCCAGGGCAGGGGCGACAGCTGGTACGCCGGTGTGACGTACCAGCCGTTGGCCTCCGAGAGGCCGGACGACTTCGAGTTGTTCTCGTGGACGAAGGACGTCTTGTAGCTGAGGTCGGGAAGCGCCGGCAGCGGAGTCGCTTCGTGATAGACCTGGATGCCGTCCATGCCGTCGCGAGAAGGTGTGTCCGAGTGGTAGATGTCGAAGTACATGACGCCGACCCTCAGGTGCTTCATGATCAGGTCATCGATCGTGTAGTCGACCCGCCCCGCGCCGAGCCGGGTATTGGTATCCGGGTCGTCGTTGTACTTGAGGTGGACTCCCTCGACCGTGAGGCCCTTGTAGTTGAGCCTGACGATCCCCGTTTCGCGGAACGCCTTGCGCGGGGAGAGCCAGTTCGCGCCGCGGTGGGTGCTGTCCTGGCCTCCATCCCAGAAGAGCAGGCCGTCGAAGACCTGGTAGTTCTGGTTCCCGGCACTGATCTCGATGAAGTCGGAGCCGAGCTTCGGGAAGAGATCGCCGGATTTCCACGCGAGGTAGGCGCTCTCCAGCGTGTACTTGCTGACGGTGTCCTTCGAGCCGTTCGTCACCGGCCCATCGGGCCCGCTCGTCGTGAGAGAGTAGACGCCGCTGACCCTCCCCTGCAGGGTTCCGTAGTCCCCGAGCGGGTAGCGGGCGTTGAGGCCCACCTCGTTCGAGTGCTCCAGCCAGCTGTCGGCCTTCTCCACGGGCCCGAACGACCACCGGCCGTTGAAGCCGGCGTTGTGCGAGGCGGCGGCATACATCTGGAGGTTCAGGGTGGGACGGAGAAAGAGCGGGCCGGTCTTCACCTCCCCGAAGCCGAGCGTCTTCGGAAGTCGAGCGCTCGCGTCGGCCGGCGGTCCGCCCATCTCGCCGACGCTGAGCGTGATCCCGCGCGGGCCGATGCCGACCCCGAAGCCCGCGGCCTTCGCGTCGATGACGATGCGCACGCCCTTGTCGTTGCGCATGACGATCGTCCCCGTGCCCTGGCCGAAGGCCGCTCCCGAGGCGAGGGCCGTGTAGTCGCCGCTCAGGTCCTCTATCTTGGCGAGGCCGAAGATCCGGCCGGTCCCTTCGAGCGAGCTGGTCCCGAGGCCGCCGAGCACGAAGCCGTCGACGCGTACGGGGTAGGTCCTGCCCTGGAACTCCACCGTCGATGCGCCCCACAAGAAGCCGATGCCGACTGAGGCCGACCGCCCGCGGAAGGTGATCGTCGCGTCGGCGGCAGCGTGCTCACCGTCGGGCGCGGAGCGTTCCGCAGCCGGCGCCGACGCGGCGACGAGGCAGATCGCGGCGGCAGCCGCGCAGAGCACGGAGCGCGGCGAGGAGCCTCTCATTCGATCCCGGCCCCCGGCTGGCCGCCGGAAGACTTCGGACTCATCTGCCTCGACACCTCGATCTCGAGCCGACCCGCCACGAGCGGGAGCGGTGGTTCGAAGCGAATCGTCACACCGGAGGCGTTTCGCAGGGCCCTGTCGGAGGGCCGGAAGGTGCCCTCGATGTCGCCCGGGCGCAGGAGTCCACCGACGGACCCCACCGTGTTTACCGGCTCCGCGACGCCGCGTAGCGTCAGGAGATAGTCCTGACCCCGAAAGCTCATCACGCCCTCGACGAGGCGACCGCCGAGGCTCGAGCCTGACGTCGAGGACGAGACTGTGATCGTCGCCACGGGCGCTTCGTCCGCGCGTGCGGCTGTGGTCAGCACGAGCGCGAGGAGAACGGCACTCGCAACAAATCGTCCTCGATCTCGGCAAACAAACGCCTTCACGCGCGACCTGACGTGGGACGGAGCATCAGGGTTTCGACTGGTAGGCATTGTCCTCGATGACGCCATCAAACTTCGGGGGCGACGATGAACCTCGAAGCATTGAAGTCCTCCCGGCTCCCCTGTCCTCGGATACGTCGCCATTCCCGAAATGTCTTGCCTTTTTGCGCCAACGCGACTTCGGCAGATCCGGGACGTCTGTCGTCGAGGACCGTCAGGTACATCTGCCCGCTTACTCACCAGCATGGTGGACCGTTTCGTCGCGCGGCTGATGAGCCTCTACTCGCAGCAGCGGAACGACTGAGCGGACCTTCGCTGGCATCACGACCTCAGGACACCTCGGCGCGCGGCGCGTGCGGCTCGGGCTCGTGCCCCACCGGTGCCGCCGGGGCGGGCCGCCGCGTCGCCCGCCGGTCGGTCCAGCCACGGATGACCTCGTAGAAGACGGGTGTGAAGAAGATGCCGAACAAGGTGACCCCGACCATGCCCGAGAAGACGGCGATGCCGAGCGCGAACCGCATCTCGGCGCCGGCACCGGCGGTGCGCACGAGCGGCAGCACGCCGAGGATGAATGCGAACGAGGTCATGAGTATCGGCCGCAGCCGCGTCTTCGAGGCCTCGACGATCGCCTCGAAGCGTGGCTTGCCCTCGTCCTGGAGCTGCTTCGCGAACTCGACGATCAGGATCGCGTTCTTGGCGGCGAGGCCGATCAGGACGACGAGGCCGACCTGCGTGAAGATGTTGTTGTCGGATCCGACCAGCCAGACGCCGGTGATGGCCGCGAGGAGACACATGGGCACGATCAGGATGATCGCGCCCGGGAGCGACCAGCTCTCGTACTGGGCCGAGAGGACCATGAAGACCAGCACCGCGCCCAGAACGAAGACGAACACCGCCGTGTTGCCAGCGAGGATCTGCTGCAGGGTGAGCTCCGTCCACTCGAAGCTCATGGTCGTGGGTAGCTCCTTCGCCGCCAGCGCCTCCATGGTGGCGATCGCCTGGCCGGAGCTGACGCCCGGAGCCGTGCCGCCGGCGATCTCCGCCGACGCGAACATGTTGTAACGGTTCACGATCGCCGGGCCGGTGGTGTCGCGGACGGTCACCAGCGTCGAGAGCGGCACCATGCCGCCGTTGCGGTTGCGGACCTTGAGCTGGCCGATGTCGTCCGGGTTGACGCGGTATGCCGCGTCCGCCTGCAGGTTCACCTGCCAGTTCCGTCCGAAGCGGGTGAAGTCGTTGGCGTACGCCGACCCGAGATAGATCTGGAGGGTGGCGAAGACGTCGTCCAGCGAGACCCCCAGCGCCTTCGCCTTCGCCCGATCGACCTCGAGGTAGAGCTGCGGCTGCGCCGCCCGGAAGCTGCTGAAGAGGCCGACCAGCCCGGGCTGCGCCGTGCCGGCGCGGATCATGGTCTCGACCGCGCCCTGGAGCGCCCCGGGGCCGGCGTCGGCCCGATCCTGCACCTGCATCTTGAAGCCCGCGGTGTTGCCGAGCCCGTCGACCGGCGGCGCGCCGAACGCGACGACGATCGCGTCCTGGACCTGCCGGAACTGCGCGCGGAGGCTCGCGGCGACGGCCGTGGCGGGCAGGCGCTCGCGCACCCGGTCCTCGAACGGCGCCAGGATCACGAACATGCCGCCCGCGTTCGAGATGTTGTTGCTCGTGAGGATGGAGTACCCGGGCAGGCGGATCGTATGCGCGACGCCGGGCGTGGCGCGCACCATCTCGTCGAGCCGCGACATCACCTCCTCGGTCCGCTCGAGGCTGGCGCCGTCCGGCAGCATCGCGTTCACCACGAGGTAGCCCTTGTCCTGCTCCGGGATGAAGCCAACCGGCACGGTCCGGAAGCCGATCCAGGTGAGCACCATGAGCCCGGCGTACACGGCGAGAAGAACCCCGGTCACGCGCACGAGTCCCGCGACGATGCGGCCGTAGCCGTCGGTGAGCCACTCGAAGACGCGATTGAACCCCTTGAAGAAGGCGAGCAGGCCGCGGTTCACCCGCTCGTTCAGCCGATAGCCGACGAAAGCGCCCGCGCCGACGACGGCGAGCCGGACCGCCCACAGCGCCGCGGGGCTCCCGTGCGCCTCGTGGCCGTGCCCGCCGGCCGAGAGACCGAGCAGGCCCTGGACGCGTCCCGTGAGGAAGAAGTCGGCGACCAGGGCCCCCAGCAGCACCACCGCGGTCAGCGGCAGCGCCTCGCGACGCTCCTCGCCGTGTGCGTGCGGCTTGATCAGGGTGACGGCTCGCGCCGGCGCCATCGTCATCGCGTTGATCGCCGAGATGATGGTCGAGGCCGCGATGGTGAGTGCGAACTGCCGGTAGAACTGGCCACTGATCCCCGCGATGAACGCCGTCGGGATGAAGACCGAGCTCAGCACGAGGGTGATCGCGATCACCGGGCCCGTGATCTCCTCGAGCGCCTTGATCGTCGCCTCGCGCGGCGGCAGGCCCTTCGCCATCCAGCGCTCGACGTTCTCGACCACGACGATCGCGTCGTCGACGACGATGCCGATGGCGAGCACCAGGCCGAAGAGCGACAGGTTGTTCAGCGAGAAGCCCAGCAAGGCCATGACGAAGAAGGTCCCGATCAGCGAGACCGGGACGTCGATCATGGGCAGCAGCGTGGCGCGCCAGTCCTGCAGGAACACCAGCACCACGATGAAGACGAGGACGAACGCCTCGAACAACGTCTTGTAGACCTCGTGGATCGACTCGTCGACGAAGACCGTCGTGTCGTAGACGATCTTGTACTCCATGCCCTCCGGGAAGCGGGCCTTCAGCCGCTCCATCTCGCCGCGGATGCTCTCCGCGGTGGCGAGCGCGTTGGCGCCGGGCAGCTGGAAGACCGCCATCGTGACCGATTCCCGCCCGTCGAGGTAGCTGCCGACGTCGTAGTTCTTCGCGCCGAGCTCGACGCGGCCCACGTCCGCGAGACGCGTGATGTCCCCGCGCTCGCCGGTCTTCACGACGATGTCAGCGAACTGGTCCGGGTCGAGGAGCCGGCCGAGCGTGTTGACGGTGTACTGGAAGTCGACGCCGACCGGGGCCGGAGGCTGACCGATGCGTCCGGCCGCGACCTGCACGTTCTGCTCGCGGAGCGCCTTCAGGACGTCGGAGGCGGTCATGCTGCGCGAGGCGAGCGCGGTCGGGTCGAGCCAGATCCGCATGCTGTAGTCGCGCGCGCCGAGGAAGCTGACGTCGCCCACCCCCGGCAGCCGGGCGAGCGCGTCCTTCACCTGGATGGTGGCGTAGTTGCTGAGGTAGAGCTGGTCGTAGCGCCCGTCGGGAGAGAGGAGATTCACGCAAAGGAGGATCATCGGCGACTTCTTCTTCACCGTGACGCCCTGGCGCTTCACCTCCTCCGGCAGCTTCGCCTCGGCGATCGAGACCCGGTTCTGGGTGAGCACCTGCGCGAAGTCGAGGTTCGTCCCGACGCGGAAGGTGACGTCGAGGTTCATCTGCCCGTCGTTGGTGCTCTTCGAGAGCATGTAGAGCATGTTCTCGACGCCGTTCACCTCCTGCTCGATGGGGGCGGCGACGGTGTCGGCGACCACCTTCGCGCTGGCGCCGGGATAAGTCGCCGACACGTTCACCGTCGGCGGGACGACCTCCGGGTACTGCGCGATGGGCAGGCTCTGGAGGGCCACGCCGCCGATGATGACGATGACGAGCGACAGCACCGTCGCGAAAACCGGCCGATCGACGAAGAAGCGCGCGAACATGGCCCGATCCTACGAGGCCGCCTTCGGGGGCGCTGCGGCGGCCGGCGGGCCCGGGCGCATGCTCACCTTCTGCGGCGTCACGGTCGCACCCGGGCGCGCGCGCTGGATCCCGTTCACGATCACCCACTCGCCGGGCGCGAGGCCTTCGGCGACGGCGCGAAGCGCGCCCTGGAGGGGGCCGAGCTTCACCGGCCGGTACTCGACGACGTTCTTCTCGTTGACGACCAGGACGTACTTCCGGTCCTGGTCGGTCCCGATCGCGCGGTCGGTCACCAGGATGCCGGGCCGCGGCTCGCCGACGGGCACGCGCACGCGCACGAAGAGCCCCGGCGCCAGCAGCCGGTCCGGATTGGGCAGCACCGCCCGCACGTGAATCGTGCCGGTGGACGGGTCGATCTGGTTGTCGACGAAGTCGATCGTACCCTGGTGGCGGAAGTCGTTCTCGTCAGCGAGCGCGACGAGGACGGGCGCCGCGGCCGCGCGGGCGTTCTCGGGCGCGGCGGCGCCGTCGCGCGCGATGGCGCCCCTCCGGAGGCGAATGAGCGCGCGCTCATCGGCGTCGAAGTTCACGTAGATCGGATCGAGGCTCACCACGGTCGTGAGCAGCGGCCCGCCGGACGCGCCCACCACCACCAGGTTACCCGCCGTGATCTCCGCCCGGCTGACGCGTCCGGCAACCGGCGCCTTCACCTGCGTGAACTCGACGTCGAGCCGCGCCAGCTCGAGCTGCGCGAGCTTGGCCTTGAGCTCGCCCTCGGCCGCTCCCTTCTCGGCCACCGAGCGCTCGAGCTCGCGGGCGCTGGCCGCGCCGGACGGGCGCAGCGCCTGGTTGCGGGCCACCTCGGACTCCGTGCGGGCGAGCTGCGCACGCAGCCGGGCGACCTCCCCCTCGGCGCGGAGGACCGCCGCCTGGTATTCGCGCGGGTCGATCTCGAAGAGGAGGTCACCCGCCTGGACGAGCGCGCCGTCGGTGAACGCGACCTTCGTGATGTAGCCGGTCACGCGCGCCCGTACCTCGACGCTGTCGACGGCGCTGATCCGGCCTGTGAATTCGAGCGTCTCCTGGACCGGCTCCTCGATCGGCTGGCTCACCGAAACCTCGGGCGGGGGCGGCGCGACCACCTTCGTCTCGCCGCGGCATCCGGGGCCGGCAGCCGCGACCGCAAGCAAACACGGCCCGAGCATCAGGGCCGCCGTCGCCCTCCGTCCGTTGGCTACCACTGTGGCCTCCACCATCGCCAGCGCCACCAGCCGCGGTCGTGCTCGGTGCCGGTGCTGGCCGCCTGCGCGATGTTGCGTTGTTCGTTCTCCGCCAGCAGGTCGCCCCAGCGGGTCCGGGCGCTCATCTGGCTCGCGGTCTCGTCGGAGATCACGCTGCGATTCATCCACGGCTCCCAGCCGCCGCCGAGGCTCTTGTAGAGCGTCACGAGGGTGAGCGCCTCCTGCCCACGACTGGCGGCGAGCTGGTCCTGCTGCTGCACGAGGAACTGCTGGGCGAGCAGCACCGTCGTGAAGTCGACGGCCCCCTCGCCGTACTGGCGGCCGACGAGATCGACGACCTTCTCGGCGGCCACGACGCTCTCGCGCAGCGACGCCGTGCGAAGCAGCGCCCCGCGGTGCGCCGCAACGGCGCTCTCGACGTCCGCCTGGGCGCGGAGCACCGAGGTCGTGTAATCGTTGACGAGCGCCTGGTAGGCGGCGTCCTGCACGCGCACGTTGTTCGTGATGCGCCCGTAGTTGAGGATGGCCCAGCTGAACGTCGGGCCGCCGAACGCTTCGAAGCTCCGGCCCTCGAAGAACTTGGCCGCGTCCTTCGCATCCAGGTTGATCGATCCGACGAGCGACAGATGGGGCAGCAGATCGGCCTTGGCGATGCCGATGCGGGCGCTCTGCGCGGCGAGCAGTCGCTCCGTCCGTCGCACGTCGGGTCGACGCCGGAGCAGGTCGGCGGGGATGCCGATCGCGATCCGGTCGGGAGGGCTCGGGATATCCGCCGGCGCGTCCCCGACGATGTCCTCCACCCGGCGCGGCGGGATGCCCAGCAAGGCGGAGAGGGTGCTCGCCTGCTCGTCGATCTGGGCCTCGAAGATGGGTATCTGCGCCTCGGTGGCATGCAGCAGGGTCGCCGACTGCGCCGGATCGACGTCGGTCACCGCACCCTCGCGGGCCCGGCGGGTCGCGATGTCGAAGCTCTTCCGTTGCAGCTCGGCGTTCCGGCGCGCCACGCCGAGCTCCTCCTGGGCGGTGCGGATCCCGATGTAGTTCGCGGCCACCTCCGCCAGCAGGGACACGAGCACGTCGTCGTAGTCGGCGATGGCGGCGAGCAGCTCGGCGTCCGACGACTCGATGCCGCGGCGGAACGCGCCCCAGAGGTCGAGCTCCCAGGCGACGTCGAAGCCGGCGAGGAACTGGTCGAAGCTGCGTTCGGGGGGCACCACGACGACGTTCTCGCTCGCCACCGTCCGGCGGTAGCCGCCGACGGCGTTCTGGGTCTGGGGGAAGAGCGTCCCGATCGCGATCCCCCGCCGTGCCTGCCCCTCGAGCACCCGGACGCCGGCTGCCTGGAGCGAGGGGTTCTGCCGGTAGGCCTCGACGATCAGGTCGGTCAGGACCGGGTCGCCGAACGACTCCCACCACGGACCGATCGGCTCGGCGGAGGGGGCGATGCTGTCCGGGTCCCGGGCGATCCAGTCGGGCGCGACCGGTGCGGGTGGACGCCGGTAGTCGGGTCCGACCATCATGCATCCGCTCACGACGAAGATCGCGAAGATCGGGACGCCCGCGCCTCCGGCACGCTTCGCTTTCTCCGTGCGCGTCGTGAAGTCGTGGCCGACCATCGTTCCCGGACCCCTCGTCAGTCGAAGATCGAATAGACCAGGCCGAGGGTGAACCGAAACACGTCGCCCTGAAGGCCCGGGCGCGTCCTCGCCCCCCTTCCCGGGCGGCCGGCCGGGCCCGTCCGCAGCACCGGCCCGCGCCCGGCGAGCGCGTGCGGTACGCGACCGCCGGCGAAGCTTCTGGAGGGTCCCGGTTCGGGCGCGTGGGATCCGGATTCGATCCCGAGCTCGTCGCATCCGGCGAGTTGTGCCCTTCGACTTTCAACCCGCTGGGGCATGGGCATGGCTCCTCTTAACGACGAGCCGGGCCCGGCGTCTTGCCTTTTCACGCCCACGAAGACCGGCACGTCGCCCGCGGCCCGCGCACCACCCCGATCGCCGGGCAGCGGGCACCGCCCGCCAGTCGGGTCAGCCGCGTTCGACTACGATCTCGCTCAGCGCTTCGGCTGCGCCCACCGAGCTACCGACACCAGACCGAGGCCTCCCCATAGCAGCGGTAGAGGAGGCCTCCTCCGCCCTGGTCCTGCATCCACTCGGCGCTGCACGTTCCGCGTTGGGAAGCACCGGCGAATGGTCTTGGAACGCCGCCGGCGGCGACACAGGCCTGCGCGCTGTACTGGGCGGCGAGGTCGATCGCCGCGTTGCAGCAGTCGCGCTTGCTCGCGTAGACCCAGCCCGTGTCGCCCCATCCGGGATACTGCGCCGCTCGGGCGGCCGCCCCGGCGAGAAGGAGGCCCACCGCGGCGACGAGCGCCACCGTCCGTCCACTCAGCCGCATGCGCGCTCTTCTAGCAGGCGCGCGTGCGCCTTGACCATGATCCGCGCAGACGATAGGGTTCCGGCCCCGACAGCCATGAGACGGTCACGCGTGCTCGCGGTCACGCTGCTCCTCGTCGCGGCGTGTGCGCGGAGGACGCGCCAGCCGGCCGCTCTTTCCGGATTCCTCGACGACTACTCGCTCCTCCGCAAGGGGGGGCCCGGCGACGTGGCGCTCGTCTACCGCGACCCCGACGCCCACTGGACGTCCTACGACAAAGTCCTCTTCGAGCCGGTGACGCTCTGGCGAAGCGGCCGGAAGTCGCTCGACCCCGTGCCGGAGGGCGACCTCCTTCGCCTCATCGCCGACCTCGAAGGCGCCGTCCGCCGGCACCTCGGCGACGGCTTCGAGCTGGTCGAGGAGCCGCAACCCGGCGCCATGCGGATCCGGCTCGCGATCACCGAGGCGCGCGCCTCGGATCCCGTCCTCGACGTGCTGCGTGCCCGCGGCGACGGTGACGTGACGGCCGGCAGCGGCCCGCTGCATCCCGAGACGCGCCGGTTCATCGAGAGCGCGGAGATCGAGGGTGAGATCCGCGACGCCCGTACCAACCAGCTCCTGGCAGCGGGTGTCGACCGGCGGCGGCCCGAGGGGGCACTGCCGATCGACACGTGGGCCGACGTGCACCGCGCGCTCGATTTCTGGGCCGCGCGGGTGTGCGCCCGGCTCGAGGCGCGCACGGGACGACCGCCCTGACGGCAGCCGGCTCGGTCTTTTTGGAGCGGACACGCTGACGTTCCCCGCAACGCGCACCCCCGGGCTCATGGGCAGTCGCATGCCCGTCACCGCACCGACAGCGGCGGCGCTTGCCGCTCGTGTGGACCACCTTCGGACACCCAGTCGACCAGGAGCGTATACGCGACCGCGAGCACCACCGGCCCGATAAAGAGCCCGATGACCCCGAAGGCGATCAACCCACCGATCACGCCGGCGAATATCAGCAGCAACGGCAGGTCGGCACCCCGCTTGATCAAGAAGGGCCGCAAGAAGTTGTCGAACGTGCCGCAGACGATCGACCACACGAGAAGCGCGGTCCCCCAGACGGCGCCATTCCTCGCGTAGACCCAGATCGTCGCAGGGAGGAGCACCGGCCCGGGCCCGACCTGCGCGACCGCGAGCATGAAGATCAGTGCCGTCAGGATGGTCGCAAACGGCACGCCGGCGAGCGCGAGCGCGATTCCGGCGAGCATCGTCTGAAGCACCGCTGTCACGATGACACCGAGAGCTACGGCTCGGATCGCCCGCGCGGCGAGATGCACCGCGTTCTCGCCCTGTGTCCCGGCAAGGCGTCGGGCGAAGCGGTCCGCCGCCTGGGCCACGGTCTCGCCGTTCGAGTACAGGATCGCGACGACGATCACGGTGAGCAGGAACTGGACGAGCAGCAAGCCGAGACTGCCCACCTGGCTGACGAACCAGAGTACGATCCCGCGGGCGAAGGGCGAGAGGCGAGCGGACACCTCTTCCGGACTGGCCGCCGCAAGATGTTGCCAACGTTCCGCGAGCCTGGAACCGATCGCTGGGACGCCGGCCAGCCACGCGGGGGGCTGCGGGAGGACGACGGTTCCGAGCGACTTCGACCAGTCCGCGATCTGCCTGGCGTTCTCCACGATCGCCGTGAGGCCGAAGTAGAACGGCACCAGCAGGACCAGGAGCAGCGCGATCGTCATGACCGCGACGGCAAGCGAACGCCTGCCGCCGAGCCACGCCTGCGCGTGCAACAAGAGCGGCCACGTCGAGACCGCGATCATGACCGCCCACGTCAACGCCACCAGGAACGGGCGCACGATCCAGAAGCTGCTGAGCATGAGCGCGCCGAGTGCGATGAGCTGGAGGGTCGTGCGGACGAGGTCCTGCGGCCGGTTGGGTTGCATGCTGTGCGCCGTCCACCGCGCGATGGCGGAATGGCGTCTTCGTACCGGGGTCCGGGCCGCGAATCTTGCCATTCGACGCCAGACTTCATGCCCGCCGGTTAGTGTTCGAGTTGGCGGTGAGCCGTCATTCGCCGGGCGATTCTCACCGCTGCAAAACATGCGGGATTCGGCGAGCGGCAGGCCGACGTGCGGCGTCTGCCCGACGCCGTCGGATCGACGCCGATCTGGGTCCGCGACGGTAGACCGACTATTTAGCGTCCCACCTTCTCGCGCCCCGCCTTCTCGACCGCGATCGCGAGCGCCTCCGTGTACGTGATGTCGACCACGTCACCGACCCCGACAGCGCCGAGCTTGCTCGGATCCTTCGCCTTCACCACGGTGACGTCTCCATGCGGGCCCCGGAGGGTCGCCTCGGACGCCGCCTGGTCGATGGCGGTGATCGTCATCCTGACGCTGACCGTGTTGGTCACGGTGCCCCCGGGTTTCTCCCCGAGCGGCGCGCGG
Organism: Deltaproteobacteria bacterium; assembly: GCA_005888095.1. Lineage (GTDB taxonomy): Bacteria > Desulfobacterota > Binatia > DP-6 > DP-6 > DP-3. The sequence continues at coordinate 32,908 of VBKF01000122.1, forward strand.
GTCACATCCGTGGTCCTCGCCACCCCGGGTCGCGCCTGGTCGGATTTCTTCACCTCGTAGGCGATCGACTCGCGGTAGGTGACGCGCACCACGTCGCCCTTCTTGACCTGCGGGAGGTTATGCACCTCGGGATCGACGACGATCGTGAACTTCGTGCCGTCGGGACGTCTCAGGGTGACGTGCCGCGTCTTCTGATCGATCCTCTGCACGGTCGCGGTTCTGGTCACGGTCTGCTCGTCGAGCGTCCCGGACGGGACCGGGGGAGCGACCGTGGCGGCCCGCGCGGCCGGCGGCGGCTCCGGCACCGAAGCCGGCTTCTTCGCAGAGCAGCCCGCGAGGGCGCCCGCCCACAGGGCGAGACCGAGGGTCAGGATCTTCATGAGTGCCTCCTCGTCGTTCGTCCGCCGGATACCCGGCGTCGCGCGCGGTGTCTTGCCATACGGTGCCACGCCGTGCGAGGGGCCGCGCGGCTGACCCGGACGCCGCCGATCGAGTTCAGCGAGTAGTGACCTCGGACGACGACGCCAGGTACCGCGCAACCGCCCGCTCCAGATTGAAGAACATCCTCTCGCGGCCGAGGGTCTCGCCCAGCGGTGAACGCTGGACCATCGCCAGCACTCCGGGGCTCAGGCCGACGAGCCAGAGGAGGACGCCGGTCGCGCGCTGTCTCTCCTCGGCTTCGGTCAACATCTTGAGCGCGGTGTACTCGAGGTCGAACACGCCGCTCAGGTCGAGCGCCACGACCTTCGGCTTCGCCTCGGCGACCAGCGGCCGAATCTTCTCGCCGAGGCGCTCCGCGTTCGCGAAGAAAATCCGGCCCTCGGGGCGGAGCAAGAGCAAACCGGGAAAGGTCTCGTCCTCGAGATGCTCCTTCGAACGAGGTCGGAAGACGTTGGTGCCCGGCTTCCGGCCGAGGACATGGAGTGGCGGGTCGGCAACCTGGTAGGCGAGAGCAGCGAGCGACACGACGATCGCAACGAGAATCCCCTGCAGCGTCCCGAGCAGCACGACGCCTGCCAGGGCGGTCAGACCCCACACGAACTCCGTTCGCCGAACCTTGCGAATCGTGCGGAATTCGTCCGGGTTGATCAGGCCGATCGAATACACGACGACGACGGCGGCAAGGGTCGCTTCGGGCATCAGCCCGATGAAGGGAGCCAGCAGCAGCATCGTCGCCAGCGTGACCCCGGCGGTCACCAGTCCCGCCAGCTGTGTGCGTGCACCCGCCAGCCGGTTCACGGCAGTCTGTGTGGTCCCGCCACCGCCCGGCATGGCGCCCAGAAAAGCGCCTCCCGCATTGGCAAGCCCTGTCGCAAGGAGTTCCCGGTTCGCCTTCGGTGCCGGCTCGCCGCTCTCGGCAAATGCGCGCCCGGCCGCGATCGTCTCGGCAAAGCTCATCAGCGCGATGCCCAACGCTGCCGGCCACAGCGGGACGATCAGCGAAGCCGCGGGCACGGTGAGGACAGGCAATCCACTCGGGACGAGGCCGACGGTTCCGACTCCGTAAGCCCGTAAGCCGAGCAGGCTCGTCCCGGCGACCCCGCTTGCGACGGCGATCAAGGGTGCTGGCGCGCGCGGAGCGAAGCGCTCGAACGCGACCAGTATCCCCACCATGACGGCCCCGACGGCGAGCGTTGCCATCGAGGTGTCCGAGACTCCTCGAGCGATGGCGAGGACGTTGTGGAAGAAGGAGCCCTTCTGAAAGTGGATGCCCAGCAGCTTCGGAACCTGATCCAGCACGATGACGAGCCCGATCCCCGCCTTGAATCCGATCAGCACGGGTTCCGAGATGAAGTTCGCCACGAAGCCCAATTGCAGCAAGGCTGCCACGAGAAGGATGACGCCCACGAGCAACGCGAGCGTCGCGGACGCACCCACGAGGAACCCCGCATCGCCTCCGGGAGCCGCCCGGCCGAGGGCCGCCGCCGTCAGAATGGCGAGCGTCGTCGTCGTGCTCACGCTGAGTGGCCGGGAGGTCCCGACCACGGCGTAGATCACCATGGGCAGGAACGCGGTGTAGAGCCCGACCTGCACCGGAAGTCCGGCGATCGTGGCGTAAGCCATCGCCTTCGGAATCACCACTGCCGCCGCCGTCAGCCCGGCGACGACATCGAGCTTGATCCAGTCGTTGCGGTAGTCGCGTATCCACTCCGGCACGAGGCTGCGGAACGTTCTCGCGTTCGTCGCCATTGGCTCATCTCGCGTCCGCTGAGGACGCAGAACGGGAGTTCCGCGACTCGCCGGTCCCACCCGGTGTTCCGTCCTCAAAACTTCTCGGGAACGAACTTGAACGGGTAGTCCGCCTCCCGATAGCCATGCGCCTTCTGCCGCTTCGGCAACTTCACTGCGTCGCGGCGCACCTTCTTGTACGGAATCCTGCTCAGCAGATGGCTGATGGTGTTGAGCCGCGCACGCCTCTTGTCGTCCGACCTCACCACGTACCACGGCGCCCACGCCGTATCGGTCGCCTGGAACATCTCATCGCGCGCGCGCGAATAGTCGTACCAGCGGCTATACGACTCGACGTCCATCGGCGAAAGCTTCCATATCTTGCGCCCGTCGTTGATGCGCGCCTGGAGCCGGCGCGTCTGCTCTTCCATGCCCACCTCCAGCCAGTACTTGAGGAGGACGATGCCGGACTCCACCACCATCTTTTCGAAGGCCGGCGCCAGCTGGAGGAAGCGCTTCACCGCTTCCTCGGAGCAGAAGTTCATCACGCGCTCGACGCCCGCGCGGTTGTACCAGCTGCGGTCCCAGATCACGACTTCGCCGGCCGCTGGCAGGTGCGGCAGATGACGCTGAACGTACATCTGGCTCTTCTCGCGGTCCGTGGGCGCGGGCAGCGCGACGACCCGAAATACGCGCGGGCTCACGCGCTCGGTGATCGCCTTGATCGTCCCGCCCTTGCCCGCACCGTCGCGGCCCTCGAAGACGACGCAGACCTTGAGCCCCTTGTGCTTGACCCACTCCTGCAGCTTGACCAGCTCGACGTGCAGTTTCGCCAATTGTTTTTCGTACGCCTTCCGCTTCAGTTTGCCGCTCTGCTTGGCGTTGCTGTCCTTCGATGCCCTGCCGGTGTCAGCCATCATTGCGTCTCCTTGAACCTGCTCGGCGCAAGATGCCAGGCCTGGTGTCCCGGGACCTCGGCCGCGCACACGCCGGAATCAGGATCAGGCTCCGCGATGCCTTCGCTTGACACGCAATTGAGCCAGCGAGCGCGCGAGCGAGGCGTTGACGGTCGCCACTTCCTCGTCGGAGATCTTGTCGCGCAAGCGAGCCGCTGCACGCTGGCGCGCCTCCTCCGCTCGCGCTTCGTCGATGTCCTTCGCCGCCACCGCCATATCCGTGACGATCGCGACGCGCTCGCCCGTGATCTCGACGAGCCCCTCCCCGATCGCCAGGAATTCCTTTTCTTCGTTCGTGCGCACGATGATCTCGCCGGGGACGAGTCGCGTCAGGACGGGGACGTGACGCGGGAGGATCCCGATCTGCCCCTCGATCGCCGGCAAGGTGACCATTTGCACGTCTTTCGAATACACGATCGCGTCCGGCGTGACGATCTCGAGCTTCAACGTAGCCGCCATGCTTCACCCACGCCGTTCGATGACTTCCTCGATTCCGCCCTTCATGTAGAAATTGTCCTCGGGAACGTGATCGTGTCTGCCGTCGAGGATCTCCTTGAAGGCACTAACGGTATCCGCCACCGGGACCTGTCGGCCTTCGCGGCCGGTGAACACCTGGGCGGAGCTGAACGGCTGGCTGAGGAACCGCTGTATCTTCCGTGCGCGGAAGACGGTGAGCCTGTCCTCGGGAGACAGCTCGTCCATTCCGAGGATGGCGATGAGGTCCTGCAGGTCCTTGTACCGTTGCAGCACCTTCTGGACACCGCGGGCGACAGCGTAGTGGTCCTCGCCGACGATTTCCGGCGTGAGGGCGCGCGAAGTCGACGCGAGCGGGTCAACCGCCGGATAGATGCCGAGCTCCGCGATCGCGCGTTCGAGGACGATCGTCGCGTCGAGATGGGCGAAGGTCGTGGCGGGCGCCGGGTCCGTCAGGTCGTCGGCCGGCACGTACACTGCCTGGAAGGACGTGATCGATCCTTTCTTCGTCGACGTGATCCGCTCCTGCAACGTGCCCATCTCCGCCGCCAGCGTCGGCTGGTAGCCCACGGCGCTGGCCGTCCGCCCGAGTAGCGCCGAGACCTCGGAGCCCGCTTGCGAGAACCGGAAGATGTTGTCGATGAAGAGCAGCACGTCCTGGTTCTTCTCGTCGCGGAAGTACTCGGTGATCGCGAGGCCGGAGAGCGCGACGCGCAGGCGGGCGCCCGGGGGCTCGTTCATCTGACCGTAGACCAGGGCGATCTTCGACGCGCTCAGGTCCTTCTCGTTGATGACGCCGGCCTGCGCCATCTCGTGGTACAGGTCGTTGCCCTCGCGCGTCCG